>JAKQBQ010000132.1 GCA_029574055.1 Methanobacteriota archaeon | reverse complement strand
GCTGCCGTCGATGTTCAATCTTATCGAGACGTTCGTCTCCCGCGTCTTGCGTTCCAGTTCAGCTTCCCTTCCTGTCATATATTGTTTGAATAGGGACGATTCTATAATAATTATCCTAAGCGGGCAGGCGAACATTGCGTGTTCAGATTTTTCGAATTATTTTGAACGCACATACAACTTGTTCGGAAAGCGCTCGGTACAGCGCGCTCCCTGCGGTGCTCGTATAGCTTTAGTTCGAAGGCGGTCGAATGCGTTCACCCTTCTTCCAACAGGAAGTCGAGATAGTTCTGTTCCCTTATCCCCTCTTCTCCGTCAGAAACATTCCTGTCGGCTGTTATCACTTTACCGAGACGGTGTATTCGACACTTCGAAGGCGTTCGGGATATTTCCTTCTGACGATCTGCTTGTTCATGACGAGGCTCCTTATTTATGACTTATAAGTCATCTTTGGAGAAATTATCTGAGTTTATGACTTATAAGTCATCTTTGGAGAAATTATCCGAGTTTATGACATATAAGTCATAATCATTGGTATATCACCGATGCCGTAACCAATGCCATCGTAAACATTGATGAAACAACTTCCGGAATTAAGCTGATCACGCGACAACGATCATAGGAAAGGGACATGCGTCATCTGATGAACCAAGGGGTGTCCCACTCCCAAGGCCTGATGACCTCGGTGTACACAGCAAGCCCCACAACGGCGCCGCCCGCGCCCAGCCTGTTGAGGATCCTGCAGTCGTCCTCCGTGGTAATTCCCCCGGAAGCTATCACCTTGTGGGGGCATTTCGATATGAATTGCCCGGACTGCCCCTCATCTATGCCCTTCATCTGCCCTTCCACGCTCACATTCGTGTTGAGCACCCCGGCAAGCGGCATTTTCCCTATTTCGCTGAACATCTTCTCCACGCTTATCTCCGATGATCCTCTCCATCCGTTAACGACCAGGGAGCCGTTCTTCGTGTCCATCCCCGCCATGATCTTCCTCGGGTGGTCGTCGGCGATCTTCGAGAGCCATTCCGGCTCTTTTATCCCTCTCGTGCCGATTATCACTCTGTCCGCACCGGCGGAGACCAGGTCGTCCACTATATCCTTGGACCGTATCCCGCCGCCCACCTCCACAGGCACTCCGCACTCTTTGATTATCCGCTTGAACACTTCAGTGTTGTTCCCTTTTCCGAACGCTCCGTCCAGATCGACCAAGTGAAGATACGGTGCGCCCTTGTCCACCCAGGACATGGCGGCCCTCATCGGGTCCGGGAGGGTGATCCTCTGGCTTCCCAATTCTCCTCCCACGAGCTGGACCACTTTGTGATCCAGAACGTCCACCGCAGGTATGATGATCATATCGTCTCCTCCGCGAAATCAATGAAATTCTTTATCACCGCAAGCCCGGATGCTGAGCTCTTCTCCGGGTGGAACTGCGTGCCGTACGTGTTCATCTTCCTGAAAAGCGATGGGAATATCTCCCCTTCGTACTCCGTCATCCCTATCCCGTTCTCAATGTCCTCGGGAGAGCACCTGTACGAGTGCGCAAAGTAGAATTGTCTTTTCTCGATGCCGTCCAGCAGGGGATCGGCGGTGGAAACGGAGTTCCATCCGATGTGGGGGACGCGCTCGGCGGAAAGCCCGATCACTCGTCCCTTGAACGCCCCAAGCCCTTCGGAGGACCCCTCTTCGCTGGACTCGAACAGTATCTGCGCGCCTATGCATATCCCCAACGCAGGGATCCCGGACAGCAGCCTGTCCCTGATCCCTTCCCTGTAAGGGAGCAGCCTCTCCATCGTGGAGTCGAAGGCCCCGACGCCCGGGAAGATGATGCATTCTGCGTCCAGAAGA
>JAKQBQ010000109.1 GCA_029574055.1 Methanobacteriota archaeon | reverse complement strand
TCAACAGGAATATCCATTGCGGAGAAGACCTCAAGCGCCGCCTCCATTGATTCTACGTACTGAAGTGCCAGATACCCTTTTCCTATGGCAATCTTATGGCATCCTTTGTAATCAATCTCGATGATCATCTCCTCGCCGATCCCCTTGGTCTCCAGAATCCTGATCCTGCCGCCGTACCCTCTGACATTCTTTGCGTGCTGACTCCAATGTCCAATTTCATTCTTCGAAACAATATTGATGTTATCGCAAAGTATGCTCGCTTTTGCAACAGAAGCCTTCCCGCTCCCGGCGGCTATGGCGTAGTCGTCTAGAATATTCGTTATGACTGCGATATCCGCTTTTCCGGAGCCTCCCAGCGATACTTCGCACACTATCGCATCGTACGTCCCCTCAGGCAGCTGCAGCAGAGAGGTCGGCGCGATGCTCATTCTTCCTTCTATGCAGTGCCTGTCCTCTTTCCAAGGCCCAAAGCCGCGTGAGGTGTGCAGCATCACTGACATCCCGCTTGCGTGCAGGACATGGGCGATCACGCAGCACGTACTCGTTTTCCCTTTTACGCCGGTGACCTCTATCCTGAATCTCTTATCATCGATCAGCCTGCCGACCGCTTCATGGAAAGTAATCTTCTCATCCCATGTGACGCCTTTCAGGAACGAGTTTGGACAATGAACGGGCATCATGACGAGATCGAAACGTCCTTCGGGAACTGCTTTTACGGCAGACGCTCCCGCCTCTGCGGCAATCCGCATAGCATCTTCCGACGCCTTCCCGTAAACATCCACGCAGGTTACCTCGTGGCCGGCCATCCGTTGTGCCAGCACTGCTCCGCCGTGTATCGCATCGAGTATGAGTATCCTCATCGGATCATTTCATCTCCACTATCTTATCCGCCAATATGTCCGTGACACGGAGATCGCTGCCTATAGGCGAGGCATACTTCACCCTCACGGTCCTGCCGTTCACATCGACAATGCCTTCGGTGCTGTTCTCGGGTATCCTGAGCTTGCCGGGAACGTCTCTGGTCAGATGTATGCCTGATGCTATGAAAAGCGGCAGGGCATAGATGGTGTCGATGCCGTCAGCCGCCATGACCTCCAAAGTGTCCTCTATCGTAGGGAACGATGTTTCGTTGTATCCGATGTAGATGTTCTCGAATCCTCTTTCCCTGAGGCGTCCCGCGTGCAGTTCCATTATGTGTTTGTTGAAGCTCAGTTTCGAGCCGTGTCCGATTATCATTATTCCTTCTTTCATTGTTCTCTCTCCATTATTAATGTCAAAGCATTTTGATATCTGATGTCCGGATCTTATCCAGGTCCTCAGAGCGATGCAGCATCTTCTCCGCGAGCGTTCTGTATGAGTTCGCCATCTCGGAGTCTTTGGCGCCCTCGATCACCGTCATGAAGCGGGATTCGCACCTCTGCACTTCGCCATCCCCTTGGATGCGGTGTATGACACCGGTCTCCATCTCCGCAGCGGCAGCATCCACGACTTCATCCTCCGATTCTATTCCTCTGGAGTTTTGGATGATGCCGTTTATCTGCGCATATCCGCTTGCCCCAAGATCGGAAACGGCTGTTGCAATGTTGCGCGCGGCGTACAGCGACATCTCCTCTCCCGAAGTGACAATGAAAACATCTCTGGCATATCCGCTTCTGATAGGCATCGCGAAACCTCCGCACACAACATCTCCGAGGACGTCGTATATCATCACGTCGGGATCGAAAAGATCAACAGAACCTTGGGCATCGAGCTCTTCGAATGCGGCTATGATCCCTCTTCCCGCGCATCCAGAACCCGGCCTGGGGCCTCCGCACTCGACGCACATGACCCCGTTGAACCCGCGGAAGACGTACTCTTTGTTGCCTGTACGCATGGAATCCAATACGGTAGGGATCCTTTTCCCGTTCATCAGGAACCTCGACGAATCGGATTTCGGGTCGCAGCCTATCTGCATCACCTTGAGGCCGGCCTCCGCCAAAGCAGCCGATACGTTCGAGGCGGTAGTCGATTTACCGATCCCCCCTTTGCCGTATATGGCGATCCTGCGCATACGACTTATATGAGTAATCGCATATTTAGTAATATTGAATTACATAATTGTGTTACCAAGATAGTTAAAAATTTCTTCTGGCTTATGAAAGCACATCTTACTTTTCAGTGCTCTTTTTTATTTCGGAAAGAAGATCCTCAAAGATCGCATTCTCCGGCATGATGTCGACCTTTATTCCAAGGGAGGCCAACATGTCGGCCGTCGGCCGGCCTATGGCAGCGACCCTTGCTCTTCTCAGCATTTCCTGCGCATTAATCCCTTTATTGCGTGCGGCAACCACGAAAGACTCCGCGGACAGGGGGCTCATGAATGCGAAAACATCAATCCTCCCCGAAGAGCCAGCATCTAAAATATCATTAAGGAGCATCGGATCCGCAGGCTTCAAACTGTATGCAACGAAGTCGATGACATCCGCACCTATTTCCCTGAGGCCCCGGTCGAGCACGCGCGAGCTTTGTTCCGCTCTTATGAGGATCACTCTTTTTCCTTTTGCGATATCCTGCATGTACTCCACGAGCCCTTTTGAACTGTACTCAGCAGGGATCTCATCCGCGGATACACCAAAGCGTCTCAATGCATCGGCGGTCCTCTTTCCGATAGAGATCACCCGCGCGTTCTTCATTGCTCCAACGAACAGCGGCGACCCGCCGCACTCCTCCGCAGCTGTAGCAGATGTGAACACGACAACATCGCCGGGCTTGATCGAAAGGAGCAATCCCTCCATCTCTCCCGTGCTGCAGGGGACTATCTCAAGAGACGGGGCCGCCAAGACAGTGAACCCTGCAGCTTCTGCCAGAGAAATGGATTCGGGCAGTCTCCTCTCGGGTCTTGTGAACGCAATCACGGTCAATACAGATCACCCAGGATCTCCCGTTCTTTGACCACATTCCCAATGACGATCACGCCCGGCGCCTTCAATTCTTTTTCCGAAATGGTATGAGGCAGCGAGCCGAGGGATGTGACCTCTGTTCTTTGGAACCCGTTTTCTCTCACGTTCACCGCCGCCGGGGTTCTCGGATCCATTCCCCCTTCGATCAGCTCCCTGGATATGTGTCCCGAATTGCCCATGCCCATGAGCACGACTATCGTTCCCCCCATTGCTGCGAGCTTCTTCCAATCCACTCTATCGCTGTCTCGGTCAGATCTCTCATGGCCGGTCACAATGGTGGCCATAGAGGTGTGGTCTCTGTGCGTGAGAGGTATCCCGGCAAGCTCCGGCACGGAGATCGAGGACGATACTCCCGGGACAACACGGACGTCTATGCCGGCCTTTCTGAGCTCCGCAGCCTCCTCTGCTCCTCTGCCGAAGAGGAACGGGTCCCCGCCTTTC
>JAKQBQ010000081.1 GCA_029574055.1 Methanobacteriota archaeon | reverse complement strand
AGAGCGGAACATGTTAGCATATCCACCCTTTCGCCGCCGATGAACACGTGGACGTTCTCGCCGTCCTTCAAATTCTTGTCCATGGGGTTTCGAAGCCCGATGCCGTCGTGGGCGAACTCTTCCGCTTTGAGGAAAAGCTCCGTATCGGACCAATAAACATCACAGAATCTCCCATGCTCCGGACAGGTCTTGTCCATGAGGACCTTGCCGTCTTCGTCGTACAAAGACGCCTCAAGGATCCTCCCGCATTCCGGACAGACCGACTTGGTCACCTTCGGAAGCCCCTTCTTGATTGCATAATTCTGCATTGTTGAAGTCATTGAACCAACTTCAAGGCTTGCATAGTATTTATAATACTTCTTGCCACACGCGCGCACGACCGCCGCTACGTGTATAACTGTAGTTCCTACCTTTATGTGGGCAATGAGAAGTGAAGATTATGAAAGCACATGATACGAACAACCAAAAGGATCAAAAGTTCGAGGAAGGGCGGAATGCCCTTCGTCGCGATCGCGGTAGTACTGCTGTTGATAGGCTCCGCCTACGGGATAATGATCACGCAGGCTAAAGAAATAGAAGACACCGCGGAAAACATAGTTACTGAACTCGGTTCTCTGGACTCGGCGATAACGAGCACGGAGACATTTGTGGAAAGAGGGCTCGGCGAGCTGATATTCAAGATCAGCACCGACCCCGAAGGAGGGTCGCTCGAGAATAGGGCGGATTCCTTCAAGAAGGAATCTAAAAAATGGATGGAATCAAACTTCCCGTACAGCGACCGCGGGGTCGCGGTCTCGGTGAGCGGGTATGACTTCGCCCTTGAAGCGGAGTCCCTCAAAATGACCACATCCGATACTTTTACGGATGGCTTCACACCTTCATACCTGAAAGCCACAGGGCACTACACGGCAGAATTCGTTTCGGGATCTGGCACTGTGCAGAGAACGACGGAGGTCTCCACCGACGGCACCTGCGCCCTGCCGCTTGTCGCCGAACAGGGATCGATGTTCGAGCTGATGGTCACCGGCGAAGGCTCCGCCTTGTCGCAGATGATGACGCAGCAGCTTACCACCCTCGCTCAATACAGAGTTCTCAACGGATACGGCGCCCTCGCAGAATACGGGAGCATGGGCACCATGTCGATACTGACCGCCGATGACGTCAAGGCTGCATACAAAAGCTCGATGGATGTCCTCAGTATGCTGGTATTCCGCTGCGCGCCCGACGGCATGAGCGCGGATATGGAACGGATGGATATATCGGATGGATTCGCAGCGAAGGACGGCTATCTGGAGATCGACCTCTCGGCCGTATACTCCCAGGCGCTGATCTCGGTGATGGACGACCTGGTGCTCATGTGGCTGGATTACCTGTACGGGAACCTGATCATCGATATAGCCGATTTCACAATGGACCACCTGAGCAACGCCTGGGACTCCCTGAAGGGATACTTCACCAAGAAGAACGAATTCTCTGCCGCGCCTTACATAGAGAGGGTAATGACCGAGAACGGATTGGACCTCGGCCTGTACAGATACCTCTACAGCGGGAAGACCGCTTCCGTTTACGTCCCCGGGATCACGGTCGACGTAGGGGGAAAGAACGTATCCATACCTTCCATGACCCTCCGCCCAAGCTACCCTGACGTTGACTTGATGGGATGGAACACCATATCGAAATTCAAAAGCCATTACAGGGAAGACACCAACGAGATAAGGGAATGGATAAGGAGCGTGATCAACACCGCGGCGATAAGCATCGGAACCTCTAAGGCGCTTGGCACCATCAGAGTTCCGGTCGATGCGGGCGACGATAAGACATTCATGGAGACTGTATACGATGCGGTCGACATATCCCTCAGGGACGGGGACTCCTCCATCGAGAAGATAATGACCAGTGCAATAAAGGACCAGAGCATGTCCGATCCGTTCTACGCCGAGATCTTCAGGGTCATCCAGGAGAATTACGGCGAGATATACGGCATTGCATCCTTCGAAAAGAACATCAGAGATTCAGCGGCGTTTGCTTTGACCTCATACTTCGAAAGCAACGATATAGCCTTCGATGCCGCCGATCTTAACAGGGCTTTGGAATCCATACTCCGTACGGAAGGGGTCAGGGATTCGATGTCCCAGTATCAGACTGCAGTGGAAGGATGCGTCGAAGGCCTGAAGGCGCTCGCCTACGTTTTTGCCGGAAAAGCGGGGGTCATGAAGGAGATCTGCACAG
>JAKQBQ010000070.1 GCA_029574055.1 Methanobacteriota archaeon | reverse complement strand
TCTCGAAAAAGGCATTTTCACGGTCGGTCTGGACGATGACGGCAATATAGCATTCACCCTGACAGACAAGATATCGTCCGAACACACCTATTACGAATGGAAGCTGTTCGACCGAGACCACATGTCGTCTTCAAGCACGGCGAGATACATGAAATACAACGGGGACACCCTGAAGAAGACCGAGCCGGTGCTCTATTACATAGGAGAGCAAAAGCTCGGACAGTACGATATATCCGTAGACTGCTATGTCGGATCACCCGGCGAATATGTCTATTCGGAAACGTACTCGGGCACCGTAAGCTACATCGGCAACATAACAAAAGACTATTCTTGGACATATCTGGGCAAAAGGCACTCTGTGCAAACGATGTTCAGCTACGATGAGTACCGCGAATACAAGAACACGGACACCAACGGAAGAATGATGTTCAACTACAACAGGATCATCCCCTTCATAACTTCCTCCGACCCTGCGGTGGAGATGCTGGCAGGCTCCCTCAGAGAAGCATACGGCGGCGATGCGAACGATCAGGGGTTCGCGGCTTTCGTGTTATCATTCATTCAGTTATGCTTCGACTATCCTCCGTACACTAACTCGATGGAGGGGGACATGTACATGTATGGGCAAGAGGAATATTTTGCGTATCCTTTGGAAACGATATTCTATGACATGGGGGATTGCGAAGACACTTCCATTCTCGCCGCGGCGCTGTACAAAAGCCTCGGTTACGAAGCGGGAGTGTTCATCCTGCCCGGACATGCCGTAGCGGCGGTCGGGTTGGATTCTTATGAGCCCGGATCATACTCGCGCGGATTGTTCGAGGTCATGTCCTACACCTTCAAAGGCACCGTATATTACGGATGCGAGACCACTGTGGATGATTTTCAAAGGGTGGGGATAATCGATATACCGAGATCAAGCACTGCGGAACATCCATACAGCTGGTACCTCGGAAAGGACGGCTACGGGCTTTACGGGGCCGGGCTCACATTCTTTTGAACCCTCTGAATATCCATTCCACAATAGACTTTACGCCGTACTTAATGGTGGTCGAGGCGCGCCTGTTCCCGCTTGACGGCTTCGCCTTCCCTTCCATCAGGGCGTTGACGGCTTCCTGCCATGTTTTGATGTCGTCGGGGAACTCCACTATCCCTTCGCCAATGAACTCGGCCGTGTGGGCATCGCTTCCCGCCGATACCGGTTTCCCGATGCGTTCCGCGAGAGCTTCCGATCTTCTGTTCCCTGATGCGGTCGATCTGCCGTTCCTTGCCTCTATCCCGTCAAAATCGTTGGAAAGAGTGTTCTTTTCCCCAAGCCCCGACCACCACCTGTACGGATGAGCGGCGAAAGCGACCCCTCCGGCCTCATGAATGGCATCTATGGTCTCCCTGACAGTCATATCTCTGGGTATGTCCCGGTCTATGCCGTATGCGAGTATGTGCCCTTCTTTTGACGACACCTCTATCCCGGGTATGACGATCACTTTCCCATTGTCTTTTGCAACGGCGTACGCTTCGAAGCTGTTGTGGTCGGTTATTGAGATGCATCCCAACCCTTTATCGACAGCTGCCTCGATGATCTCTTCCACGGTAGACTTCCCGTCGTTGGAGAAATCGGAGTGGATGTGGAGATCGGCCTTCATCTGACGCTTGCTCCATCCGTGATCGCAGAATCCACTGTTGCCAAACAGCCGTTCCCGTCGCTTAATCCGATCGCCCTGTCGCCGTCTATTATGACAGCTATG
>JAKQBQ010000069.1 GCA_029574055.1 Methanobacteriota archaeon | reverse complement strand
TCAACCACCACCAGATCCCGGTCAACGCGCCGAAGTGTCCGGTACACTCGTACCACAGGGACGGATTGATGAGGGTGGACGGCAACTACGGCTCAACCCCAGGATACCACCCCAACAGCTACGGGGAATGGGAAGAGCAGCCTGAGTTCCGCGACCCGCCGCTGGCAATGGAGGGGACCATAGATCATCATGACCAATACCTGAATGATGACTGCTTCCATCAGCCTGGGGATCTGTGGCGCCTGTTGGGCAAGAAAGAGAAGGACTTGCTGATAAAGAACACCGCCGCGAACATCGCCCCGGTCACTGACAACATCAAATACCGCCATGCGGCCCACTGCTATCTCGCTGACCCGGAATACGGCAGGCGGGTCGCCGAAGCGATGGGGTTGTCGAATATGGACAAAGTGATCGAGCTGGCCAAGATGGACCAGAAGGAAAGGCTCCGCGTCACGAGCTTTGCCGAGTGGAAATAAACTTTACCATCCCCGCCGCCCGGCGGCGGGGGTCTTTATGGATCGATCGACATGAAATATTTCGTTATCGAGGGCATGTTTCTGGACGGCCATCCGACCGGTGCCGCGATGGAAGAAGCGATGAAGGCGCATTTGGAGTATTTCCGTGCCGGCTTCAAGTCCGGCGCGATACTGTTCTCCGGACCGAAACAGAACGGCAGAGGCGGGGTAGTCGTTGTCAAATGCAAGGATACGGACGACCTTCAGGATTTCATCGCTAAGGACCCGTTCGTCACCGCCGGCATACAGACCTACAGAGTGACCGAGTTCGCCCTGTACGACTGCCAAGAGCCGTTGAGATATTGGTTCGATCAGTGAACCGCGGCCCCGTCTTCGAATGAACGCAGCATAGCCTTAACAGCATAAGCTGGCCGAGCGGTCTGCATGGGGAAAGTTGACCTTAACTCATGGTTTCACCGCAGCACTCAGAACGAAAACAAGAAATATTGACACAATATAGGACGGCACATGGATGCCAAAAAGGTCTGGGACATATTCAGCATATCAGCTGCGGTTGTCTCCTTGGCCTTAGGGATCTGGGGGCGGGACGGCGCAGTCATGGCGTTATCCTGTTTCGCAATATCCTTCTCGGTGGTATCCCTGCTGCGCTGCACCGGCAAGGTGCACCTCTACTCGGCGGTCATGTCCGCTGCGGTACTGGTATGCGCCGTCCTTTCTGTAACCATTTTCTCATACGAGACCCTGGTGGAAGGAGGCGTGGTGTCTCCCTATGGGTGGGTGGGCATCACCGCCGTTGTGCGCGGAGCGGCGATCCTCCCTCTGATCATCATGTTCTTCTTCGCTACAGCTGCAATTTTCAAAGCATCATACAACTGGGCGCTAGTGTTTGGGTTCGGATGGCTGGTGGGCACGGGGTTCCATCTTCCAATGTGCATGTTCATCTACGTTGTGCAGTTCTCCGATCTGGAACTAGGGATCGTGACCAACAACGGCTTGGTGGTGGGGATGATCATCGGCATGGTCATCTCCATCGCGTTCACTTTCGTCCTTCGCTCTGTGTTCAAGAAGAACCTTTATCTGATTACAGAAAACGGCTTGGTGGTGAGGCAATGAACGCGGAAGAAGCCAAAGAGAGGCGCATTGCGTGGGCCATATTGATCGTCTGCCCGCTTTCCTTGGCATTCATGTTCGTATACGTCACGCTCGGATATGCGGGAGGTCTTGCCGCAGGGCATCCGATGGAATACCTTCAGACAACCTGCATACTGTGGGCGGTCGTCATGACCGTCCTTCCCATCCTAAGGCTGAAAAGATTGGTCTCTTTGCCCTTCTGGTTCATGGTGCTGCTGTATGCCAACATGTACCTGTTCGTGATAACGCTTTGCGAGGGGTTGTATTTCCACATATCCTGGTGGGCGGACTTCACCCATGTGATATCCGGCATGGTCATCGCTTCCATAGTGCTCATGGCGCTGTGCTCGATGCAGGTCAGGTCGCCTGCGCATGCCACCTTCGGATCAAGGGGGGGCATCGTCGCAATGATGATCATGGTGACCATGTGCTTCGGGATCATTTGGGAGATAATGGAGGGCACCACGGGGATCCTCACCGGCGTGGATTACATGTCGTACGGGGTGATACACACCATGGGCAACCTCGCCGCCGACCTGATCGGCATTCTTATCATGTCAGCGGTGGCGTGGGTGATGCTCGGCAAGCGCAGAGCGGGCGGTGTCGCATCGAAGATACGCCTCGGGAAAAAGAACATCGATAAAACGGACTGAATCCCGCGCCGGCGAGAGCAAGGTTAATCTTCATACGAGG
>JAKQBQ010000049.1 GCA_029574055.1 Methanobacteriota archaeon | reverse complement strand
GTCGATCATCAGGCAATATTTGGACAAGGTCCCAAGCCTGGAATAGACAACATCCAGTGCCGTCTTCTTTTCGGACACCATGAGAACTGTCTTCCCGTTGCTGACCGCCGATGTGATCAGGCCGGTGATGACCTGCGATTTCCCGGTCCCCGGAGGACCCTGGACCACCAGTTCATCCTCTTTGTTCACGGCTGTTATCACATTCTCCTGGGCGCTGTTGAGGGAATTGATGTATGTGATGTCCTTTTCCGAAGCCTCAAGCCCCTTCTCCCTAAGTGCAGGCAGCGAAAGGGGGCTGGGCATGTCCGAGTAGAAATCCCCTTTGTTGAGATCGGCGATCAGGTCCGAAAGGGAAGCGTTGATCTCCCTTCCCGCAAGAAGCTCGTCGAAATCCTTCTGGATGGAGCTGGTGTATGATGGAAATTTTCCAAGGATCATGTTGTGCACCATGTTCAGGTCGCCGGGGAGGTACTTGGGGAACTCTCCCGCTTTGTAATCCTTGAAAGGAACGGGCATGCCGTAGGATATCTTGAGCGGGAAACCCTGCTCTTCGTAAAATGCGACGAGGTTGCTCATGAACGTCTCGCCGCTGTAATCCTCTATCATATTGTACGGCAGCGGGCGGTTCTTGCCGCTGAACTTTATGAATGCCAGTATCAGGGAGTTGTTGTAGACTATATCCCTTGAATCATCGAGCCTGATCGAGACGCTCTTTGCATCCTTGTCCAAAATGACGGGGAACAAGGCAAGCGGCGCCCGTATGTCGAAATCCTCTCCGGGAAGCCTTCCCTCCACAAATGGATATCCTATGTACAGGTCGTACTGTCCCTTATCCCTCAGGTCTCTGTTGACCTCTCTTATCAGCTCGTTGAGGCTTTTGAAAATGCGCAATTCCTCTGCGCTTTTCGTCGAGTCGCAAAGCTTCAGCGATTTCTTCTTCCCGAAAAGGAGGCCCATTGTGTCAAGGTCAGGGATGTCGGTGAGGTCGAAGGCATTCTTCCTGTACAGCTTTCCCATGTAGAGCAGGCGGTTGTTCCTGCTTATGTTGACAAGCTTCTTCTGAAGCTCGCGCAGCGTCTTGATGACGTCGGCGTCCATATTGGAGCCCTTTGCCGCAGTGACGGCGTATTTTTTTGTCACCGAAAGGAATTCGTCGCCGTAAAGCTCGACGAACCTCTGGCCCACGCCGGGGATCGCGGCAAAGTCCTCTGACTTTGTGGGAACCCTTTGCGCCATCTCCCTGAGCGCTTCGTCGGTACAAACCGTCGGCATCCTGCCGGTAGAATACGTGCGATCATCCCGTATATGATCCCTGAGCTCTACGAGCTCAGAATAGAGGTCATCTTCCAATCCCATAGGATATAATACGTTTTGCTTAATAATATATCTCGGCACGCTAAAGGATTAATATCTCTGGCAGGATGGACAGGCATGATATCCGAAGGAACGTCGAAAGAGGGAAGGATGGTCGTGACCAAGGAGGACTTAGCTTCAAGTTTCGGAAGCGGAGGGCTCCCGGTGCTTGCGACGCCGATCATGATACTTCTGATAGAGAGGACGGCGGTGGAATGCCTGATGCCTCTGCTCAAAGAGGGGGAGAGCACCGTCGGCATATCCGTGGATGTCAGGCACACCGCCCCATCCGTCGTCGGTTCCGAGGTATCCTGCAAGGTAGAGGTGGAAGAGGTCGACAGGTCGAGGATCGTATTCAAGATCAGGGTCTGGGACTCTGCGGGGGAAGTGGGATCCGGGAAGCATGAGAGGTTCATAGTGAACGATTCGAAATTCATGGAAAAAGCGGCCTCAGGGGTCAAAACATGATGCACGTTCCACCCGCGGCTCTTTGACGATGAAAGAAAGGACCACTGTGACGGCGGATATGACTGCGCCGGCGATAGCCGCGAAGACGAACCCGTCTATGAATACATCTGCCGGGAGGTCGGAGAAGCTTATGTCCCCGGACCCGGACCCGATGGTGAAGAGCATGGCGAAAAGCGCCGTCCCTATCGTACCGCCCAGGTAAATGAACTTGTACATCAGCGAAGACCCCATCTCCCTGCTCTCATCCTCCACGTTCTCCACCACGCGGCTCGCCATCGGCCCCCCGCAAAGCGCCCACATGAGCCCCATGCATACGAGGGTGACCACAAGCGGCAGTACCGCCGACCCTTCTGCGAACAGTACCATCACGATGCAGCCCACCATCAGTATGGCGCATGACGCCACTGCGAATGCCCTGCGTTCGGTGCGATCGGACCATCTGGATATCGGGACGCAGAGTATCAGCGTGAGCAGGGGGGAGATAAGGATGTACATTCCTGTCTCGAAGGAAGAGAAGCCCATGCACACGCTCATGTAGAAGGGCAGCAGATACAGCAGGCCCATGTAGACGAGATTGGCCTGCATATATGCCAGGAGCACAGAGTTGAACTTCCAGTGTTTGAAGACGCGCACGTTCAGCAAAGGCTCCCTCTTTCTAAGCTCCACTATGGCGAAGGCCGCCAACAGAATGACGCATCCCGCTGCGGACAGGATGACGGGGAGCGGGTTGTCCGAATACGGGACGCGCTCTATTGCGAATATCCCGCACAC
>JAKQBQ010000037.1 GCA_029574055.1 Methanobacteriota archaeon | reverse complement strand
GTCTGTCCCTTCGTCCTGACAGTCGAGATGATCTCCACGGTGTGACCCGCATCGTCGAAGCGGAAATCGACGTCGACATGGGTAATGGCGAGAGGGTGACACAGAGGTATCAGGTCATGGGTCTTCTTCGCCGCCATGATCCCCGCGATCTTGGCAACGGTGAATATGTCCCCCTTGGGCCCCTGCCCGCCGCGTATAAGCGCGTAGGTCCCGGCAGCCATGGTTACCCTGCCCGACGCCACCGCCTCCCTCTCAGTCTCCTTCTTCCCCGACACATCAACCATCCGGGCCTTCCCGTCACTATCAACATGACTCAATTTCGCCAAACCAAATCCCCCTTTAGAAAATAATGACCAACGACCAAATGACAATGACCAAAGAAGAGGCAATCACTACTAGCCGCCGGACGATAGCTGCCGACGAGAAGGTCCTTCTTGTTTGGTTATTGATTATTGGTAAATTGGTTATTGTTTTCTTTCATCCTCCTATATTCCTCAAGCTCCTCTGGCATTTCCGTATCGCACCCATTTCGAGCTTCCTTTCCGGTTTCACCTTTACGACGCCGCGAATGAACTCCTTCACCTCTTCGTCGCTCTTGCCCGATCTCATAAGCGCCTTCACGTCGTATTCCACATCGGAAAAGAGGCAGGGACGTATCATGCCCCTCGAGGTCAACCGGATCCGGTTGCATTCCGCGCAGATATGGCTGGACACGGGACTGATAAAGCCTATCCTTCCCGATCCTCCCACTATGTCGAAGACCTTCGCCGGGCCCTTGCCCGGTCTCAGCGAGGGAAGAAGCTCGAATTCCCGGCGGATGATCTCCTCTATCTCCCGTGATGTTATGATCTCGGTGGATTTCCACAGCGACATGTCACCAAAAGGCATGAACTCGATGAACCTGATCTCGTGGTCCCACTTCCGCGCGATACGGACAAAATCGAGTATCTCGTCATCGTTGAAGTCCTTTATGATGACCGTATTTATCTTGATCGGGTTCAGTCCGGCGTACGTGGCTTTCTTGATGCCGTCGATCACCCTGTCAAAGGCGTCGATGCATGTGATCCAGGCGAACCTGTCCTTTCTCAACGTATCGAGGCTGATGTTGATCCTTTTAAGTCCCGCCTCCTTAAGCTCTTCCAGGTGGTCCGCGAGAAGGACGCCGTTCGTGGTGAGACTGATATCGGTGATCCCTTCTATCGCCCCGATCTCCTTGAGGAGATGAGGCAAGTCCTTTCTCGTCAGCGGCTCACCCCCGGTCAGGCGTACCTTCCTGACCCCCAGCGAGGCGCATATCCTGACGAAACGGATGATCTCCTCGTAGGAAAGGACCTCCGTATGGGGGATGAACGGAAAATCGCCGTCGACACAATACCTGCAGCGCAGATTGCACCGGTCGGTGACGGAAATGCGCACGTAGTCGATAACCCTGTTGTAGTCGTCTATGAGCTTCATAACATCAAATAACCCTGTCCTCCGGAAGGCTTCAGTGGCCTCCGCTGTTTCCGGTCTTTGCTCTCTCAACACATAGAGAAGCCCGCGGTCCCGGGACCCCCATCCTGGATTCTCATCGGCGGCCCGGCCGCTATCAGCAAAGACACGCACTATAATACCCGTAAACTGGCATTTTTTCAACAAGGCAGGTAGAGGCGATAGGACCTATAGGATGGATAGGACCAATAGGACCTATGGGGCCTATAAGACAGATAGGACCAATAGGACGTGTTGAGGTGCAATTGCCCGCCCGAAGCAGAAAATCGACCCGTCC
>JAKQBQ010000034.1 GCA_029574055.1 Methanobacteriota archaeon | reverse complement strand
TACTATCAGCATCTTTGCGCCCATCGACCCCCATGTGGCCTCGAACGAGGCGGACGGCACCAGGAATCCGAAGACCTGAGGCACTGACTCCACCACTATCATCACTATGACCAGCAGCTTGAGGACAGACTGGTAGCAGCCCTTGTCCTTGTTGCTCGTCAGGTCCAATTTTATGATCTTGGCACCGACGAACAGCTGCATTATGATCGAAGCGGTGACGATGGGGCCGATGCCCAACTGAAGGATCGTTCCCGACGCTCCCGCCATTATCGTTCTGTATTGAGCGAACAGGTCCAGGGATTGGGCTTGGTCAAGACCGTAGATGTACACGTTGGTCATTATGAAATAAAGGACCAACACGACCACGACCCACATCATCTTCGTCCTGAAGTGCACATGGCCTTCGGGGCGCTTGACGGCGGGGAGCTTGTCGCTTATAGGTTTTATCTTATACAACAAGCTTGGCTGTTCTTCCATCCCAATCTTCTCCTCGTATTATCACTCTGCTATGCTTCCGCCGGAGGCCTCTATTTTCTCGCGGGCCTTGGCCGAAACTTGGGACACGGTCACCTTGACGGGTATGCCGATGCTCCCGTTCCCCAACAGCTTATCGATACCTGCATCTGTTAGGTTGATATTATACATATCCCCGTCTTTGGCAGCGAATCCCATGGAGATATACCTTTCCATGTTCTCCTCGAGCTCGCTTACATTGATGGTGCTGTTCGCCCGGACGACGCTCTGTGGCCTCTTGAATCCGTGCCTTCCGAAGTGGTCCCTGTCGTACTTGAGCATATGGATCTTGCCGGTCTTTGAAAGTCCCGCCTGTCCGTGCCCGCCGATAAGGCCTGCTCCGCGGCCTGCCTTCTTCCCGCGCCCGTGGGTCCTCGACCCTCTCATCTTCTTTGTTCTGCTTGGCATTGTCTCCACCTCACAGCATCCTGTTGATGAGGTCGTTTATCTCCTTGCCCCTGTAGCCGAGGGAGCCGCCGTTCGTGAACGCGCGTTTGTTGCCCTCATAGCCTTTTATCGGGGGGTGCAGGCGGAAGACGGGTTTTGCGTCCTCCATCTCCCTCATCCTGAAATCGTTCTCAATCATTGCTTTGGCAAGTTCCTCCACCGTAGCGAATTCTGTTTTTTCCTTCAGAAATTCGTCGTCGAGGTCCTTGTCGCCCTTTATCTTCCCGCGGGTCCTCAACATCGCGGAAAGGGTCTCCTCGTCTATCTCGCCCCATGTGCAGTAGTCCTTGACCATCTGCAGCATCCCGTCTACGGAGGGGTTCTCGGGAAGCACCACGCAGTGGTTCACCCTGTTAAGACCCAGCAGCCCCATGGTATACCTGATGTCCTTGTTGACATCGGGCTGTCCGCGCACGCGCACAACAGCGTATGCCATGTTCACTCCTCCTCCTGGTTGAGATCGGTCTCGGATACCCTTATTCCGATAGGCCCGGGGACGATCTTGAGCCTTGATGCCTGCTCTTCGGTGACCCTCATCTTCGCGGTCATCTTCAGAGCTTCGAATGTTGCCATGGCGTAGTTGACCTTGGTCTTGGTGTTGCCTCTTGCGAAGCCCCATGCGTCCTGCACTCCGGCAAGCGTCAGGAGGCTCTTTGCAACATCTCCCACCGCAAGGGATATTCCGCGGGGCGCCGGCTTCAGATATACCGTTACCGAGCCCGTGCGTCCAACCACTTCAAATGGAAGCGTGTGCTGCGATCCGCATCCGCACTCCCACGACCCGCATCCTCTCTTGACCTCGATGATGTTCAGTTTGGCGTTGTCGATCGCTTTCTTGATCGACGGCCCCACCTCTTTCCCTTTGGCCCTTCCTATGCCGATGAACCCATCGCCGTTGCCGACGATGCAGGTCGCAGCGAACCTGACCCTCCTTCCGGAGTCGGTCATCCTCTGGACCATGTTTATCTCTATGACCTGATCCTCAAGGTCCGGCAGGAGTATGTCGACTATCTCCGCCTCGCGGAGGGGCAGCCTCGACTCCAGCGCGGCGCTCATGGTGGTGATCTCGCCGTTCAGGACCATCTGTCCCAGTCTTGTCTTCGGGATCCAATCTGCCATCTTACTCAGCCTCCATCTTCTGCTTCATGCTGCCGACGGCAGCCTCTATGCCGGCGTCGATATGCTTCCCTTTGATCCTGTCCTCGGCGGGAAGGACGTCCTCGCTGTGGGGGACCTCCAGCCCGGCATCGGTCATGCCCTTCAGCGCTGCGAACAGAACGCCGCCGCGCTTCGGGACCTGCATACCGATATCCAGGACCGCATACTCAATGCCGTCTTTCAATGCTCTCTTGCCCGCAAGGAACCCTACGAGGTACGCAGCGGGGATGGATGAGCACGAATGCTCCCATCCCATCTTGCGCAGCTCTCCGGTGGTCGCCGCGGCTCTGATCCTGTCTCCGTCCATGCCGAAATCGACAAACTGGACTGTAACGTTCTTGTTGGACCTCCTTACCACTGCCCTCGGCTCGCCGCTCCTGAGGAGCTTCTTCCTGGCGTAATAGTCGGTGCGGTATTCTCTTCTTCTCCTGAACGCAACTTTATATCTTGGTCCTGTCGCCATCAACTTTCCTCCTCTTTCAAGTGGCCCGCGGCGATCATGTGCTGCCTGAGGTTCCTGCGGGACTTATATATCCCGCCCTTCGCCCTTCTGTAGTAGAACCTGTAGACGGACGGGGTTATCTTCCCCTCCGCCCTCAGGGTCTTCAGCTCGTCGCGGATGGGCCTGATGGTTGCTATCCACCTGCGCTTGTCGGGGACGCGTGCGTTTGCTGTTCCCTTCCTGCTCCCGGGGCCCTTCCTCTTTCCGCTGGCCTTTTGGTCGGCCGCGTATCTTATCCTTCCTTTCGACGCGCCCTGCTTGGGCTTCGCCTTTATGAGCCCCGAACCTATCGCGATGCGGATGTCGGAGCGGGTGATGCAGTCCTCGATGTCCTCGAGCTTGTCCGGGTTCATCCAGACCCTGTTCTCACCGCATTTGAGGACCTCTGCCGCCATTCTTCTCTGATTTCTGAGATCCATGCTCACACCATCCTGTTCAGGACCCTGATGCCCAGCTCGGCTGCGCGGTCCTCTATCGCGATCCTCTTCTTGGTGCCGACGGTCCCGCCTATGCGTACGGCCTGCACCTTGGGGTCAATGTCATCCAGCCCATCCACGTTGTAGATGAGCACTTCTTCGAATCCCGAAGGGTGGAGCCCTCTGACCGACGCCGGGCCTCTGAACCCTATGTCGACGATGGGCTCGCGCCTCTTTACCCTTCTCTTCATCTTGGAGTGTATGCCTTTCGGCTTCCTCCATTTCTCTCCGAGCTTGGCATACCTGTGCCACTCCTGCCTCTTGAAAGCGGGCCTGCGGCCGGATATGATGGCTCTCATCGCAAGTCCCTCGGACACCTCGTCGCTGAGTTCCGGCTTTATCTTCACGGCATACTCGCCGCTCTCCACGATCTCGGCCTCGTCCTCTTCTTCCTCTACGATCTCCACTTCCTTGGACTTCGGCTCGGCCTTCGGCTGGGCATCGTCTTTCAATGCGGCTTTCCAGCCTTCCACCGTCTTCGGTCCCACGCCGGAGAGGTTCTTTATCACTTCTTTCACTTTCTCGTCATCGAAGACGGCATCCTTGAGCTCGGACACAGATGTTATCCCCATCTGCTCCAGTTCCTTTATGTTGCCCTCTTTGAGGCCGGGAAGGTCCGACAGCGTCTTGATGCTCATTCTCTCACCTTGTGCGATTTGTGGACTATGTATATCCCGTCCTGGAAGATCCTCTTGTCGAATCCGAGCCTGGATGTCGCCTTCTCGATGTTCGCTGCGGTCTGCCCGCACCCTTCGATGCAGTTGCCTTCCACAGTGACCTCGCTCCCGCTTACCTTGACCTTGCACCCGGCGACGATGTCGGCGTATCTGGGGTCGTGGCCTCCCATGTAGTTGTTGATCTCCACGCGGTTCTCCTTCACTGCTACTTTCATCGGGAAGTGGGAGTAGACTATCTTCAGGGTGTAGGTGTACCCTTCCGTCACTCCTCTGATCATGTTCCTTACGTGGGCGGCGAACGTCCCGACCATTGCTTTGTCCTTGGTCCTCGGGTATTCGCAGCTCACTGTGACCTCTCCTTCTCCGATGGCAATACTAACGCGGGGGTACGCGAAGTTTCTGCTTAATTCACCCCTTGGTCCTTTGACCTTCATGGTGTTGCCGTCCATTGTGACGGACACCCCACCCGGGATGGCGATGGTGCTTTCGATTTTCCCTGCTATTGTCATCTCTATTCCTCAGTATATGTATGCTAACAATTTTCCGCCTATGCCAAGCTCCTTGGCGCGGTACTGCGTTATCACTCCGGCCGTGGTCGTCAGGATCAGAACGCCGAAGTCCTGGGCGGGAAGGTATCTTGCCTCCACCCTTTCTATGTCGTGCGCTTTGACCGAATACCTCGGCTTGATCACTCCGCAGTTGTTTATGGCCCCTTCCATCATTACGCGGAATTTGCCTGCCTTGCCGTCCTCAATGTACTCGAACTGGTTTATGTATCCGTGGTCCTGCATGACCTTCAGCACGCGGCCGATAAGCTTTGAGGATGGCTGGATGATGCATTCGCCCTTTCCATCGTTTGCTGCATTCTTCATGACGCACATCGCGTCGTTAAGTGGATCGCTCTGCATTCTTTTCACCTCACGAATATTTCTTGAATCCCAGCTCCGGGGCCATGTCCCTGAAACATTGGCGGCAGAGGTGCATTCCGTATCTCCTTATGATGCCTCTCCTGCGTCCGCAGCGGGTGCATCCCTTCAGTCTTCCAAACTGCTTCTTCGGCTTCACTCTACCACCTCTATTTCGTAATTCTCTTTCATGTACTGTATCGCCTCGTCGCGGTCGACGCGGTGGCTCTTCGGGATCTTCCTCTTAAGGAGCGCCCTCTGGGTGATCCTGTTCCCGGTCCTCCTCAGAACCACGCTTATGTCCATGCCGAATATCCCTATC
>JAKQBQ010000031.1 GCA_029574055.1 Methanobacteriota archaeon | reverse complement strand
GGGGATGCCGGTTTTGCGCGCATTGATCATCATACCGTTCTCCAGCTCTATTTCGGTGTGCGGCACCCACTCCGAAATAGAGCTGGAGAACGGTATGATGATCAATGCGCGCAAAACCGGCATCCCCATCGGTACGGATGTCGCCGTCGCCATAAAGATAGGGTCTACAAGGATACCCGTGATCCCGAGGCCGACGGAAGAAAAGCCGAACCCGGAGACCCCGCAGGGGTTCTTCGAAGGGAAAGTTGACAGGATCCTCTATGAAGGCGCAACGATAACGGTAGAGGTGGCTGTGAAAGACATCGGGCTGGTGTCCTCGAAGCTGCCGAACAGGAAGTATGACGATTATGAGCCGGGGTACGAAGTGATGGTCACATGGACGCCTGAAATGGCCATCGTTTTCGAGATACCCCCGGAAGGCATAGCCGAAGAGCTGAGGTTGGACTGATGAAGATAAAACTTGAGAACATTACGATGAAGTTCGGGAATTTCTATGCCATCAAGGACATCAGCCTATCCATAGAAAACGGGGAGTACCTGACAATACTCGGACCTTCCGGGTGCGGCAAGACCACTTTAATAAAGGTCATATCCGGCATATGGACCCCCACAGAGGGCAAAGTGCTGGTTGACGGGAAGGATGTTACCAAGGTCCCGATGGAAGACCGCGACACAGGATACGTGTTCCAGAACATCGCATTGTTCCCCAACATGACCATCGGAGAGAACGTAGGCTACAGTCCCAGAGTGAAGGATATGTCCGACGAGGAGATCGAAAGCATAGCAAAAGAGCATCTGGAACTCGTCAAGATGTTCGACCGCATAGGCATGTTCCCATCGGAGCTCTCCGGCGGGGAGCAGCAGAAGGTCGCGATCGCGAGAGCGCTTGCATCAGGCTCGAAGATGCTGATGCTGGATGAACCATTCTCTGCGCTCGATGCCCGCGTCCGCGTTGAGCTTAGATATGAGATAAGAAGATTGGTGAAGAAGCTTGGGATAACCGTGCTTCATGTTACCCACGATCAAGAAGAGGCGATGTCCGTTTCCGACAGGATAATCCTGATGAGGGCGGGAGGGATCCAGGAGGTCGGCACCCCCCTGGACATGTACAGGAACCCCAAATCCATATTCACAGCGTATTTCATCGGCGAAACGAACCTCATCGAGTGCACAGTATCAAACAAATCAAGGATGGGGAAGACAGAGGTCAGGCTCAGGAGCGGCCGCATTGTCAGGGTATCCAAATCGAATTTCATGATCGGGGACCGTGTGGTGATATCCGTTCGTCCAGAGAATGTATATACAGCAAACGACGGTCTCAAAGCGAGAGTGATAGGCGTAGTGTTCATGGGGACTTACTGGAGAATAAGGACAGAGGCTGAAACGGGAGACTACATAGACTACAATCTGGCATCTAACTACGAGGTGCCGCAGGTAGGCGACAAAGTGTTCCTTGTTTTCAACAAGAAGGCAACAAGGGTCTTTGCAAGACCGGAAGAAGGATTGGAAGAGGCGATAAAACTTGAATGATAAGAAAGGGATCATGAAATGGTTCGCTAAAAGGAGGGGAGATACCGTAAGGATGGGCTCAAGGAGCCACGGCCTGGTCATACAGGACGCTGTTACGGAGCTCGACCTTGCCGTCATAGCGATGGGGAAAGGCGACCAGGTCAATGCGATGAAATGCATCGAAAGGCTGATCATGGCAGAAAGGGAAGCGGATAGGTTCGAGGACAAGCTCTGCGCTGAGGTCTCCGGAGGGGAGCTCAGCGTTCAGGAGAGAGAGGATCTGATATATTTCATAAGAAAAATGGACCAGATCCCCAACTGGGCAAAGGAAGGGGGCATCCACATACAGCTGCTCGTCGAGACCAACGCCCTCGTCCCCGACTACATATGGGTGGAGGTCGGGAAGATGTCCGCCGAGCTCATACCGGCCGTCAAAACGCTTGTGAGGATCGTAGAGAACATGGACACCTCATCCACCGAGATACTGAGGGATATCGATATGGTGTACGATCAGGAGAAGATAGTCGACAGCCTGTATTTCTCATGCATAAAACAGGTCCACCTGTCACAGATGGATCCCCGCGCCGTAATGCTGGT
>JAKQBQ010000027.1 GCA_029574055.1 Methanobacteriota archaeon | reverse complement strand
CTTGTGTATCCTCGGTACCAGCCACAGCGCGGCGAATATCGACGCCACAACGAACACCAGCGCCTCTACCGACAATGCGACTATGTTCAGCACAGACATGGACCCGGAATCGGCCATTCCCACCACTATAGCCAGGACCACCATTCCCAGCACGTCGTCGAAGACCGCTGCGCCGATGATTATCCTCGATTCCTTTGTATCAAGCACCTTCATATCCTTGATGACGCGGGCGGTTATTCCCACACTCGTTGCCACCATTGCCGCTCCGAGGAAAAGAGCATGGTGGATGTTCCCGTCGTAGACCATTATGAGCGCAAGTCCTGCGACGAACGGTATCACCACGCCCATGATCGCTACGAGCATGGCCGCTTTCCCTACGGACAGGAGCTCCTTGACCTTTGTCTCCAGCCCTATCGCGAACAGCAGGAACACGACCCCCAGCTCAGCGAAAAGCTCGATGAACTCGTAATTCTGGCCTGTGCCCGTTTCCATGTCGATGCCAAGCATGCCCAAGAAGGACCAATCCCCTATCGAGATGTTGGCTATCACTACGCCTATCACTATCTCCCCTATCAATCCCGGCATGCCGAATCGGGAGAACAGCTCGAACCCTATTCTCGCCAGGATGAACAGCGTCACCAACATCAGGAGTATGGAACCTATGTCCATGGGCGGAGATGCAATTCATTGCTTATAATGATAATTTAAAAAAATCATCTGCGGAATGTGCGCAGCCTACTGCTTTTCGGTAGGAGTAAATAAATTAAAGAGGTTTTGTAAAAGGTTCTGGTCAGCGCAGTTCTATGATGATGTCGTCGACCGCTTCCCCTTTCGGGATCGTGTATTCTCCGTCAGGATCCGGGAGGATCGTTTTCCATGGATCGTCCTCATCGTATCCGATGCGGTAGACCACTGTTCCCGCGTATCCTCCATCGATCCTGAACGCATACCTCGACTTCCTGTGCACCTTGTCGTCCCCGATCACCTTTGCGGTTGTATCATCGGGCTTGATCACGTCGTAGTATCTTCTGTAGAATACTATGAACCACCACAGCAGCCCTGCCAGCAGAAGCAGCAGGACCAACACGATGAGCCAGCTCCATAGATTTCCGTTTCCGTCCAGGCCCGCTAAGGCGCTCTTCTCCGCGAAGTAAAGGTCCAGATGTATGGATGCTTCGACGGGATCGAAAGATATTTGCTGATCCGAGAATGATGCTTCTCCCATCCTCCATTCCCTGAATTCATATCCTTCGCCGGCGTATGCCTTGACGATGAGCGAGGATCCTTCCTGCATAAGGGCAGGTCCGGCATATTCTACAAAAGGCGATCCGTTCAGGCTGTATTCTGCGCGGCCGCTTCCTTCCACCACGTCTATCGAGAGGATGAACACGTCCTTCTGGACCGTCCCCTTGACGCTGATGGCATGGTTCATTTTCACATCGGTGAATGTGAAATATCCCTTCTCAATGTCTGCCGGGGACAGAGGCACGCCGTCCACCTCCGCATAGGATGCGGTGAAGAAGAATGTCTTGCTGCCCCCTTCGTTCACAGCCACCGTTCCCTCCGGTGAGATGGCCGCTCCTTGGCTGGCGGTTGCGGTAATGTAGTATGTGGTGCCTGGGGTGGGCGGGATGGGCGGAACAGTATCCTGAATGACCACCTGCTCCAACATCGGGGAAAAGGACGGATCGAATCCCTCATCGCCTAAGTATTCCGCAGTGATCTGATGCATACCCAGAGCCAACTCCGACGTTGAAAGCACCGCCTTGCCCGACGCGTCCAATACCGCATCTCCGATCCATATCCCATCGTTATAGAAGCTGACCGTCCCCGTGGGCGTGCCAGCATCGGGCGATGCGGCCGCCACTGTCGCGGTGAACACCACCTGCTCCCCCAACATGGAGGGGTTATTGTCGGAAACAACTGCGGTCGTTGTATCGATCGGTTCGATCTCTGCCGTTATGCCCGCTTCTACCGCCCCATATGTGGGCTCTGTGTCGGAACGCAGCGCGCCTGTCTGATCATTCTTTAGAGCAGACTTCACATCGAACTTCTGGAATAGCGATGTGGTAGAAAGATCGGATATGGAATCTATCTCGGCGTCGGTTATTGCTGTTGCGGTGTATGCAGCGATGCCGTCCTCAAGGACCCTGTATGTCCCCGTCAGGATGTCGAACGCATTGTCCCCGAACACAAGTTCGTGTGTGATGCCGTCCTGCCCTTCGATGAGGCTGCTGACATTGATCATGCTGCCGACCACCTGCATGGGCGACCCGCCCGTGTCGATGTTCTCGGTCACTATGCAGTTGTAGATCGACACGCTATATCCGGGGTTCAGTCCGCATATCCCTCCGCCGATGTTGTCCGTCACCGTAACGTGGAAAATATAGGATCTGTATGAGCTCTCGACGGCTCCGCTCGAAGCGTTGTGGGTGACATTGCCGGTCACTGTGCAGTTGGTCATTAATAGGTGGTTTCCGTGCAGCGCGCCGGCGGTGGCCGCCTCGTTCTCGTAAAACACGCAGCCGTCAAGCGCAGCATCGCTGATTGCGAACAATCCTCCCCCTCCGTTCACCGCGGTGTTGCCTATGAAAGTGCATCCGACGAACGTGGAGTCGTTCGCCGCATATACGCCGCCTCCGCTGCTTTTTAACGAATTGTTCCCTATGAAGGTGCAGGCGGTCACTGTTGCGTAAGAGGTGTACAACCCTCCGCCGCCCTGATAGCCCGGTATGATGCTGCTTGCGGTGTTGTTCGCAAATATGCAGCCGGATATGGTGACGCTTTTTCCTCCCAGGAAAGCTCCCCCGCCCCCGAAACTGCCGGTCGCTGAATTGCCGGCGAACACGCAGTCGCTTACCACATAGATTGTATTGAGGGCCTGGTTGGGAAGGGCGTTGACGGCGCCGCCGTCGCCGGAGTTGCTCTTGTTGTTGATGAAAGCGCAGTTTTCAATGAGGAGATCGCCCGTCCCCACATTCACCGCGCCGCCGCTTCCCGTCGATGTGTTGTCTTTGAAGATGCAGGATATGAGGGTGGTGCTTTTTCCTGCATACAGCGCACCGCCGATGCTACCCAAATTGCCTGTGAACACACACTGCTGGATATATGCTGAGCCGCTGAGGCTGTTGACCCCGCCGCTTTGCGTGAGGGTGTAGTATCCGTTCTTGATGTTCAGGCCGAAGAGGTAGAAGCACTCCCCTGCCGTCGCGACAGTGTGGTTGATGACTCTTTTATTTCCGCTGCCGTCGATGGTGATATCGGGTCTGCCGTCATCGCCGAGACGGCCGATGAGCATCATATCGCCGCGGATGGAGATCGTGGCTGCTGGTATGATAGTGTTCCCCCCTTCGATATCGTCCGCAAAATACACCACGCGCCTGTCGGGCATCGGATCCGCACTGTAGTTGTTGGATAGGGAAAGGGCGCTGCGAAGCGACCCCTCCGGGGCAGGCGTTGTTGCGTCCGCGTTGTTCACG
>JAKQBQ010000019.1 GCA_029574055.1 Methanobacteriota archaeon | reverse complement strand
ATCGGCGGTGTTGGTGGACGGCAGACCGATATCCCAGGCGCAGGTCAACTCCGGCTCGTACACCTTCCTTGATGTGAACATGAACCACACCATCCAAGTGGTGAGCGTCGTGGATACCAGAGGAGACCTCACGCTGAGGATCGTGGTCGTTGAAGGAAGCGGGTACGCCGAATACAGCATCAACGGAAGCTCTTTCCAAAGATACACAGCCGTCGTTCCCATCCCCGACTTCGCGGATGTGGAGGTCAGAGCTGTCGCCACCGGCGGTTCGGAGTTTGTGAAGTGGGAGGAAGGGTTGACGGAATACGAGACGCCGCAGATCGCGTTCGACGATGTGGGATACTCGCTGTATCTGGAACTATTCTTCACCGATGACGGATCGGGCTCCGGAGACAACGGATGGATATGGTGGGTTGTCGCCCTGCTGATCCTGCTGATAATGGTAGGATTGCTGCTGTGGTTCCTCTTCTTCTACAGGAGGAGGTACGACATAGTGAAGATGGACATCCCCACCGCGATCATAATCGGAGACGACACCGCCCGCAGGAAGGCGAAGTACACCTTCACCATAAACGGAGTTCCTCCGGGAACGGTATCCTACCGCGTCGGAGAGGACGGGACATGGAAGCCCATTATCCCCAACGCTGATGGAGAGTACATCATACCCAAGGGAGAGATCATCGACAGGACGACGATAGAAACCCGTTAAGAAACTATTCAGCCGCGCCTCTTGGCAAGGGAGGCGCGGCAAACCTCTTCCGAACTTTCTTTTTCTCCGGTCAAAGAAATGCTTCCGCCCCGCAGGCACGCGCAAGCTTGGGCGTACATACTCACAACAAAGAAAATCCTTACTTTTCTATTAAGGAAAGCTTAAAGATAAGACAGCCCTTCTCACTGTAAGGTCACCGGCATGGCAGACGATTTCAAGGTCACACCGTGGGAGGTAAGCGGAGATATCGACTATGATCTCCTAATGGAGCGGTTCGGCACCACTCTCATCGACAGCGCTTTGCTTGACCGCATCGGTAAGTACGGTGAGATCCACCCGATGCTTAAGAGGGGCATATTCTACACACACAGGGACTTCGGGAAACTGCTGGACGAGTATGACAAAGGGAATAAATTCATATTGTACACAGGCAGAGGCCCCTCCGGGCACACGCACCTCGGGCACATCATGCCGTGGATATTCAACAAGTGGATGCAGGATGTCTTCGGGGCCGACATGCTTTTCCAGATGACCGATGACGAGAAGTTCCTTTTCAAAGACCTGACTCTTAAGGAAACGAGATCGCTGGCATATGAGAATGCGCTGGACTTCGTGGCGCTGGGGTTCGATACCGAGAAGACCAAGATAATCCTGGATACGGAGAACATAGATGCTCTCTATCCGATAGCTTTGAAGGTCTCCAAGAAGGTGACGTTCTCCACCGCCAAGGCAGTATTCGGGTTCGATAATTCCACCAACATAGGTTCGATATTCTTCACCACCATACAGGCGGCCCCTGCGTTCCTTCCGACGGAAAGAGCGGGAAAACAGGTCCCCTGCCTCATACCCTGCGGCATCGATCAAGACCCCCATTTCAGAGTGGCGAGGGATGCCGCTCCGGGCCTGAATTATCCCAAGCCCACGATGATATACTGCAAGATGTTCCCCGGGCTGGGGGGCGGGGACAAGATGTCCTCATCCGATGAGTACGGAACGATATACACCACGGATTCTCCCAAGGACGTTAAGAAAAAGGTGGGAAGGGCATTCACCGGCGGATGCGTTTCGGTGGAGGAGCAGAGGGAGAAAGGCGGGAATCCCGAGGTTTGCGCCGTATTCAAGTACAATTATTTCATGTTCGAAGGAAGCGACGAGAAGATAAACGTTCTCGCCGACAAATGCAGAAGAGGAGAGATTCTCTGCGGCGAATGCAAGCAGGTACTCACGGAAAAGATCAACCTCTTCCTTGAAAAGCATCAGGCAAAGAGAGAAGAGGCGAAAGAAGTGGTCGACAGCATGACGTTCGACGGGTTCAAGTGGTGATCGGGTGGACATCTCGGAGATCATTGAAGGACTGAGCTACAACGAGAGGAAGCTGCTGGTCGCGCTGGATGTTCTCAAGGGAACGGCTTCCCCCTCGGAACTGATAGAAAAAGGAGGGTTCTCTTTGGAAGTGGAGGTCATGGGGGCAGCGTCGTGGCTGGAATCCAAAGGGCTTGCGGTCATCAAAGAGGACATCCAAAAGTTCATTGAAGCAGCTGATAAGGAATCAATAAAGAAAGGTCTGCCGGAAAGGCGCGCCTTGGATATATTATCGGGATCCGGCGGAAGGATGGACCTGAACACCCTGTCGGAAAAGATGCCGGGAGGCGAGGATAAGATCGCGGTCGGATGGCTGAGAAGGAAAGGGCTGGCGGACATGGTCCAAGAAGGCAGCTCCAAGCTTCTGGCACTTAACGAAAAAGGAAGATCTGCGGTTGGGATGAAAATGGACGACGAGCTTCTTTTGGAGAGGATGATGTCCTCGCCCGTGCGCGAAGAGGACGCCGATCCGAAGATCGTCAAAGACCTTAGAGGAAGGCAGGGCCTGATACGCGACAGGCTGGTCACGAACAGGACCATAACGCTGACCGGCGACGGCAGGAAGGCGGTGTCCACGGGGATAGAGCTCAGGGAAGAGGTCACCGACGTAACGGACCGCCTCATACAGAGCGGCGGGTGGGAGAATGTCCAATTCAGAAAATACGACGTGGGGACGTTCGCACCCACCATCACACCGGCAAAGAAGCATCCGCTGACGAGGCTCGGCGATGACATAAGGGAATTGTTCACCAACATGGGGTTCTCGGAGATGTCATCGGAGTACGTCCAGCCGGCGTTCTGGAACCTTGATGTGCTGTTCACCCCCCAGGATCATCCCGCAAGGGATCTTCAGGACACTTTCTATCTGAATGTTCCGAATCGGATAGGGATCGAGGACGATGCGCTCGTGCAGAGAGTTAAGGATATACATGAGAACGGCGGAGGCACCGGCTCCACCGGATGGGGCGGAGCATGGTCCAAGGACAAAGCGGAGGCTGCGCTGCTCAGGACGCACAGCACGGTCAGCAGCATAAGGTACGTCGCGGAGCATCCGGACGCGCCGCAGAAAGCGTTCTCCATATCAAGGATATTCAGGAACGAATCGATAGATTCCACCCACCTTCCCGAGTTCACTCAGATCGAGGGGATAGTCATCGACGAGAACGGTAACTTCGATATGCTGATCTCAATCATAAAAGAATTCTACGCAAGGATGGGGTTCGATCAGCTGAGGATAAGGCCGGCATACTTCCCGTATACCGAACCATCGCTCGAAGTGGAGGTGTTCTTCAACGGGAAATGGATGGAGCTCGGCGGCGCGGGAATATTCAGGCCGGAAGTGGTGGAGCCCTTCGGCGTGAAGCACCCGGTACTTGCGTGGGGGTTCGGATTCGAGAGACTGGCTATGCTGAAATGGAACATTAAGGACATACGCGATCTGTACATCTCCGATATGGATGATCTGAAGAAGAACACAGTATTCTGATCAGTCGAAGCTTACGTGCTTGCCGTTCTTTATGTTCTTGGTGAGGGCATCGATCCTTTCTTTCGTCCTGTCCTTCCTGGATACCTTCTTGGCCTTGCTGAGGTAGCTTAGGGCCTCATCGGTCTTTCCCCTGTCGTAGGCGATACCTGCCCTGAGCATCAATATGTCGTCTATGCTGGTGGCATCGTTGTTGTTGGAAAGCACCTCGCAGGACCTTCCGAGGAAGGCTGACGCTTCGTCATATTTTTTCATCCTGAACAGACATTTGGCGGCTATGAGCGCGGATCTTGATGAAGGATCCTTTTCGAACATGGACGAAGCGAGGCTGAAACCCTTCCCTGCATCCCCGGACAGCATATAGGCCTCCGCTCTGATGAGATCGGCATCGTTCGTCATGAAATCCGCAAGCACATCGGCGCAAGCGAGGGCGTCGGCCACATCGGCGCATTCCAAAGCGATCTTTGCTCTTATGTTGTAGATGGGCTCGGTGTACTTCGGGATAACGGCCATTTCTTTCACTGTTGCAAGAAGGTCCTCGTTCGGATTCTCGAGGAATTCTTCGGATCTTCTCAGCGTGAGCTTGCAGGCTTCGGTGTTCCTTCCCGCCATGACAAGATGGTAGAGCCTTTCTTGATCATCATCTCCGTTGTCCATCCACCAATCCGCGGCGCGGCTGTGCCAGACCTTCGCCTTTTCCGGGTCTGCCAAAGAAAGGTACTTGTTGCGGACATCGTCGCTTATGGTGGTCATCCCGTAGAAGTCGATGGGTATGACGCCTGTGTTCGTATCCGGGAGGGTCTTCCTCGGTATGGGCACCCTGAACACGCACGCCAGGCCGAACGTCTCCTTGTCTTTTGCGCTCAGGCTGTCCCACATTATGCCCGGATCGCACCTCTTCATATCCAGCAGGGTCTCGACGGTGATGCCTGACGCCTCGAACCTCTTCCACAGAAGTTCGGCCTCGGCAGCTCCTTCGGGCAGGAGATAGTACGCTTTCCGCTTTGTGCCGGAACCCTTTATGTGCGCCTGCCAGTCGTCTATCTTGCCCAACTCTTTCAGCTTCTTGAGTTCCAGCGAAGCGTGGGCGCGGGATATGCCAAGCACCGACGCGATGCCGTCCTGTGTGAGGTCGAAAGGAACGTTGAACAGCTCTTTCGGGGTCATGTTCGGGAATCTGCTAAGATGGAGCAGCGCCCGCTCTCTTATCGTCGCGTTTTCATTTGACACGGCATAGCGTAAGAGGGTGATTTATATCATATTTGTGATAACATGATGTTCAAGATGGACGGAAAAAAGAGGCTTTTTGTCTGCAGCGAGAATGATATACCTTCCGTGAACATGAAGGACAGGCTCCTCAGAAAAAGAGAATGGGAGGAGAAAGGCAGGAACGGAAGTGATATTTTCCTTATGAATGGGGAGAATGTGATCATGATCACACCCGATCTTCACATCCGGATCGAGGACATCGATAAGAGGATCGACGATGCCGGCCTTGTTGTGGATGAGGTGGTGTTCATGTCAAGGCATTCCGCGACGAGCGGAGAGGCAGCCATGACGGTGCATCCAATCGGCAACTTCCATGAGAACAAGTTCGGAGGGAAGGAGAGAACGCTCGTCAGATCCAATCCTGCTCTTATGACGGATGCGCTGAGAAGGATCGCAGATTGCAACAATATGGAGGATTTCAAGGTGTGTTTCGAGGTGACGCACCATGGGCCGTGGCTCGACAAGCCCACGTTCTTCATCGAGATAGGGAGCGACGAGAGGAACTGGGGGAACGAGAGGGCTGCGGACATCCTCACGGATGTACTCCTGGCTATGGAACCTGACGGTTACGAAACGGCGGTTGGCGTCGGGGGAGGGCATTACGCCCCAAGGTTCACCGAGGTCGCGCTCGGATTCAAGATAAACTTCGGGCACATGCTTCCAAACTACCACATCGAAGGGAGCAGCGACGAGGATATAATCAGAATGGTGAAGGATGCGTGCGCGGCATCGGATGCGGATCTCGTCTACATGCACAGAAAATCCATGAAGAAGCCGGACGAGAAGAGGATTGCCGATCTCATATCATCAGCCGGGTTCGAGCTGATAACCTCTTCCGACCTGGAACCCATCACTGAGAATTGACGTAGGTCCCCTTGATCCTGCTGCCGAGTATGGCGTTCTTCAACTCTTCCAGATCCCTGCCGTCCACCATCAGGATATCTATCTTGTTCTCTTTTGCTATCTTTATTCCCAGAGGGTCGAAGACGCTCGAATTCCCCGCGCCGTGCTCTTTATACACGAGCTCTCCCAGCTTATCTATGGTGATATCGGAGTACCGTTCCGCCGCCGGGTTCTTCTTCGGATCATCGGAATAAACGGCTTCCACCGAGGTTGCGTTGACGATCCTTCCGGCACCCATCTCCTTTGCCACCATCGCGGCCACGGCATCGGTTGTATGCCCCGGCTCGGTGCCGCCCATGACCACAATGTTGTCAGGAGTTGATCTTCGAGATGCTTCCTCCGCCGTCTCGGGTATGTCGGTTGACGACAGTTTTCCCAGCGAGACCGCCAAAAGCTGCGCGTTGATCCTCGTGACGCCTATCCCCATGATATCGAGCTGGTAGGTGCTTCCTCCTATGCTCCTTCCGGTCTCGGTGTAATATCTGGCTATTCTGCCGCCTCCGCAGACCACCACGAGCTGGACGGCGCCCGACGCATCTTTGATAGTCTCGGCAAGCTTCTTTATGTATGCCGGGTCATTTTCGCCCGGGATAAGCACAGACCCCCCGATGGACACAACAACTTTTTCTTTCTTCATCGCCAATACTTTTATAGGAATGCGCAATTGAGATAAATATTATTGGTGGAGCAAGATGAATGAAAGCAATGCTCTGGACAGGGCGAGGTACGATTTCAAGAAGGCCATGCAGGAGATAACGTCATACCGAGGCAGAGGCACCGAGCTGATATCGGTTTACATACCGAGCACCAAGCTCATCTCCGACGTCATGGCATATCTCAGAGAGGAGCAGTCCCAGGCGACCAACATCAAATCGAAGTCCACTATGAAGAATGTCACAAGCGCCATCGATTCCATCATGTCAAGGCTCAGGACCTACAAGACAGCGCCTCCCAACGGTTTGGTGATATTCTGCGGGGAGGTGCCCCGCGCCGGGGATCAGACGAAGATGGTCCAATACACGCTGGAACCCCCCGAGGAGATAATCACTTTCCTTTACAGATGCGACTCGGAATTCTTCACCGAGCCTCTCGAGGACATGCTCCTCGATAAGAAGTCCTACGGGCTGATAACCATCGACAGGAAAGAGGCCACCCTCGGCCTCCTCTCCGGCAGCAGGATAAACACCCTGAAGCACTTCGATTCGCTGGTTCCAAGCAAGCACCACCAGGGGGGGCAGTCGTCCGTTCGTTTTGAAAGATTGATAGAGATCGCCGCCCACGAATTCTATAAAAAGGTGGCAGACAGCGCCACCGAGCTGTTCCTCAACAGAACCGAGCTCCAAGGGATACTGGTAGGCGGTCCCGGCGCTACAAAGGACTTCTTCGTGAAAGAGGAATATCTTCACCATGAACTCAGGAAGAAGGTCGTAAGCCCGCTTTTCGATACCGGCTATACCGACGAATCGGGTCTCAGAGAGCTCGTCGATGCCGCTAAGGATACACTGACGGACATACAGCTGACCGTCGAGAAAGAATACATGCAGCGGCTCTTCAGAGAGATAAGGAAAGCGGACGGCGGATTATCGGCATACGGCGAGGACAGCGTCAGGACGGCGACCGAAGCCGGGGCGGTGGACATCCTTCTCCTGTCGGAGACGCTCTCGAAATACAGGGTCGTGGCGGAATGCGGGTCCGGACACAGATCATCCATGACCGTGGACGACCCGGAAGATAAGATAACGTGTCCGGAATGCGGCATGCCCGCAAAGGTCGTGGAACAGGAAGACCTCATAGACAGCTTCTTCGAGATGGCGGAAGGATTCAGCACCAAGGTGCAGCTGATCTCCGGGGACTCCGAAGAAGGCGACATGCTCTTGAAAGCCTTCGGAGGAATGGCCGCCATTCTGAGATACAGGATGGGATGAGCATGGACGTAAGGCAGAGGTTCGAAAGCGAGGTAGAGGCTGCGGTCAGGACCGCGCTGGGGGAGATAGGGCACCCGGACCTCAAATTCATCATGGAAGCCTCCAACCTGGCAGACATCGCAGTGCCGTGCTTCGGCTTCTCAAGGGAATTGAGGATGGACCCGAAGAGCATAGCTGAGGATCTGGCGGCAAAGATCGCACCGTCCGGGACAATAGCGTCCGTGAGCCCGTTAAAGGGATATCTGAATTTCATGATCGACGAGACCCCTCTGATAAAGGAAACGCTCGAGAAGGTGATCGAGGAAGGGGAAGGATACGGGTCCATGCCCAAGAACGGCATAAGAGTGAACGTGGAACACACATCCACCAACCCCACAGGACCCATACACGTCGGAAGAGCCAGGAACCCCATAATCGGCGACACTTTGGCAAGAGCCCTGAAGAGATGCGGGTATGAGGTGCAGACCGAATATTATGTCAATGACGTGGGCAAGCAGGTGGTCATCCTGACATGGGGCGTCAGCAACGTATCGAAGGATGCCGTCAGAGAAGAAGACAGGGACAAGACCGACCACAAGCTTGTAGCATACTACAGGGAAGCGAATAGGCGGATGGAAGAGGACGACGATGTCAAAGAGCACATCGCAGAGATGCTGAGGAAGTTCGAGGCCGGGGACGAGGGCATAATCGGCAGCGTCAGGGAAACGGCGGAAGCCATGATCGAAGGGCTGAAGGAAACCCTGTCGGAAATAAACGTCAAGCTTGACAAATACACTTGGGAATCGGATTTCATCAGGGACGGGTCGGCGAAGGATGTGGTGGAGAAGCTCAAGACATCCAAGTACTCGGGGCAGACGGATGACGGCGCCTGGTACATCGATCTTAAAGACTTCGGGATACAGGGAAAGAACACGAAGTTCACATTCACAAGGTCGGACGGGACCACCCTCTACACCACCCGCGACCTTGCATACCACATAGACAAATTCAAAAGGGCGGACAGGGCGATAGACGTCCTCGGCGAGGATCAGAAGCTCGGCTCCAAACAGCTGTGTTCGGCACTGGAGATAATGGGCAGCAAGAAGATCCCGGAGGCGATGTTCTACTCCTTCGTGTCGCTCCCGGAAGGGAAGATGTCCACACGGAAAGGAGTGGTCGTATATTTGGACGACCTCATCGACGAGGCGGTCAGCCGCGCCATGGATGAGATCAAGGCAAGGCGCAGCGATCTGTCCGAGGCGGACATGATGAGCATAGCGAGGAAGGTGGGCATCGGCGCCGTAAGGTACAACATCGTCAGGGTCCACCCGGAGAAGCAGCTGGTATTCAGATGGGACGAGGCCCTGAACTTCGACGGGAACAGCGGCCCCACATCCAATATGTGCATGCAAGGGCCTGCAGCATGCTGAAGAAAGCCGGCGAATACGAACACTGCACAGACCCAGCTATGTTCTCCGACGAGTACGAGAGGGCTTTGATAAGGGCGCTGTCCAAACTCGGCAGCGTGCTGAGGGAGGCGGCCGAGGAGAAGCGTATGCATATACTGCCCGGATACGGGCACGAGGTGGCGTCCGCATTCAATCAGTTCTATGCGATGGTCCCTGTTCTCTCTTCCGACAAGAACAGGGATGCGAGGCTGACGCTTGTCGAATGCACCAGGACCGTTTTGAGGAACGTCCTGGATTGTTTGGGGATAGATTGTCCGGAGGAGATGTAATGGAGATACGGCAGATGAAGTTGAAAGACATAGAGAGGGTCAGGGAGCTTGAGATATCCTGCATTCGGGAATACTTTGAGGTAACGATCGAGAACAAATGGGAAGACCTTCCGAACGAATGGAAAGAGAACCTCGGCGCAAGCAGCAAGAACCACTTCGCTTCATATCTCGAAAGCGGCCTGAGCTTCGTCGCGGAAGAGGACGGGGAAGTGTACGGCTTCATTTTCGCAAAGATCCTGGAGCATATCTTCGATGTTAACAAACTCGTGTGGATAGAGAACATGGGCGTTCATCCCTACGTAAGGAGGAACGCGATCGGCTATAGGCTGCTGAGGGAAGTGCTCAGGAAGGGGCAGGAGATGGGCGCGGATGTAGGCCACAGCATGATACAGACCGGGAACCTGCCGTCGATAATGCTCCATAAGAAGATCGGGTTCTTCATGGACAGGAGAGAGGTCGCCCTCATCGATCTTAAGGATCCGTTTTTGAAATTGTAAAGATAAAAAGTGCCGGGGAGCCGCAGCTCCCCGAGCATTCAATTACTTCCGTCTGGAACTTACATACTTGAGCTTCTTCGGCTCGTCTGAAGAAGAGCTCTTATCCTTTTTAGGCGCTTCTTTTTTAGGTTCTTCCTTCCGGGGTTCAGCCTCTTTCTTCGGCGCAGATGTTTTCTTCTCGCTCTTCTCCTTCTCAAGCTCCGTGAAGGTCTTGGCCTTCTTCTCTTCCGGAGGCGGGGAAGGCTTCGACTTCTCTGCAGGCTGTTCGCCGGAGGAGCCTCTGTATCTCCTCCTTTCCGTTGCAGATGCTTTCGGGGCCTCATCCCTCCTTTCCGCAGAACCCCTTTCTCTCTGCTGCCTCTCAAGCTCGGTGAACGTGGTGTCCGGCTTCACCGTAGGCGCATTGCGCATGTACATGTACACAGCAATGACCACCAGAACGGCGACCACTATCAGCGCTATGTACGTGGTGGGTTTGCTCCAAACGGACTCGGTCACTGTTACGGTGACGGTGCCGTAGTTGGCGAAGGCAGGCGGGTCGCTGCCCGGGAACATTGGGAAGAGATATTCCGGTGTGCACGTGACGGTCAGGACATGATCTCCCAGGCCGTTCAGCCGGAATACAAGCTCCGCCACATATGTGGTGTCTGCCGGCACTGCGACCGTCCCTTCATAAAGCACAT
>JAKQBQ010000140.1 GCA_029574055.1 Methanobacteriota archaeon | reverse complement strand
GAAGAAGAAATAAGTCGGAAAAACAACAAACGGGGGGCATTTCCCCATTTTTATATTCTTACAAATGGGCTCAATCCCATCTCACTGCCCGACATATGGGAGCGCATGCATCCAGGCACAGATCCTATTTTGACGACTTCGCGCTTCCGCAACAACAGTCTAATATATTCTCAATTCATCGCTCGTGTCATGATACAGAGCCCCAGGGGAACAAGGGATTTCCTTCCCGACGAGATGGAGCGGAGAAGATTCTACGAAGGCATCCTGAGGCAGACCGCCCGGAGATACGGGTTCAGGGAGATACAGACCCCCATATTCGAAGAGGCAGAGCTTTTCATCATGCGGTCGGGGCCGAACATCCTTAACGAGCTGTACGCGTTCAAAGACAAAGGCGGCAGGGATCTGGCACTAAGGCCGGAGATGACCGCGCCGGCCATAAGGTCCTTCGTGAACAACATGAGCAACGAACCCCGTCCGATCAAAGTATTCTACTTCGGGCAGTGTTTCAGATATGAGAGGCCGCAAAGCGGAAGATACAGGGAATTCTTCCAATTCGGCGCGGAGATAATCGGCGCGGCAACCCCGCAGACGGATGCGGAAGTGATAGCCGCTGCCATCGACATGATCGGAGCGCTCGATCTTAAAGACTATAAAGTGCGCATCGGGCACATCGGAGTGCTGAGGAAAGGACTGGTCAGTGCGGGAGTGCCGGCCGAAAGCATGCCGGAGATCCTCCAGAAGCTTGACAAGAAGCTTTACGAAGAGGCATGGCCGCTGATGGAGGCCGCAGGCGTGGAAAGGAAGGATGCAGAGGCGGTCTTCGAACTCGCCGGCACCGTCGGCGGCGAGGAAGTGTTGAGCATGATCAGCGGCGAAGAGTCCGATTATCTGCGGCAGATCCTATCCTATCTGTCCGCAATGGGCATCGATGCTCCGGAAATAGATCTGGGAGTGGTGCGCGGGCTTGATTATTACACAGGAATGGTATTCGAAGTAGAGGCGCCTGCGCTTGGGGCGGAGAAGCAAATATGCGGAGGCGGATCGTATACGCTGTCGGAACTGTTCGGCGGAGATAAAGTGTTCTCCACCGGCTTTGCAATAGGGTTCGACCGGATTCTTCTGGCACTTGAGAAGGAGGGGGCATCCGCCCCATTGGAAAAACCGGATGCGTACGTCGTTGCCGTGTCGAACGAAACGTCATTGAAGGCTTTTGAGATAGTCGGCATCCTCAGAAGGAACGGCGTGTCCGCGGACATAGACCTTGCGGACAGGAAGATGGCGAAAGCGATGAAGCACGCTTCCTCGATAGGTTCGCGGTTCGCGGTAATAGTCGGGAACGAAGAACTGAAGACAGATTCGGTCACCCTCAGGGACATGACGTCCGGCGAACAGAAGGTAGTGAAGATAGACGATCTTCCCTCAGAGATAAAGGATCACTGATGCGCATCCAGTTCGATATTCAGCATCGCATCGGCTAAGGGAATGAACATCTCCGAGCGACGCACGTTCCTGAAGGTTATGTTGGGGATCAGCGACGAAAGGGCTTTTGCGTCAAGGTATAGGTTCTTTATGTTCTCGCTCTTCACTTTGTATTCGCCGTTCATCTGCTTTATGACAAGTTCAGAATCCATTATGAACTCAACATCCTTCAAGTTCATCTCGATCGCTTTCGTCAATCCGGCGATCAACCCTCTGTATTCGGCGTAATTGTTGGTGTTGATCCCCAAGTATTCCGAGTATTGACCGATCACCTTGTTGTTCTCGGTGATGACAACGGCGTATGCCGAAGGTCCGGGATTCCCTCTCGAACCGCCGTCCGAAAAAATGCGGTACATCAGTACGTGACTTCCTTGACGATCTTATTGTCGCCGTCCACCAGGACGACCTTCGACCCTATGGGCTCCGAAGTAAGCTCGTATCCCATGATGATTATCTTGTCGCCCCTTTCGCAAAGCCTTGCCGCGGCGCCGTTGACAGCTACTATTCCTGTGCCCCTGTCTCCTCCGAGGACGTATGTCTCGAAGCGCGCGCCGTTGT
>JAKQBQ010000135.1 GCA_029574055.1 Methanobacteriota archaeon | reverse complement strand
GGATCGTAATAATACCTTGGCTGTCCGCCTCCCGGACCACCCTTTCGTCCAAGAACGGATAGTGCATCCTCTTCCCGAAATGCTCCGCAACCTTTTGCTCATGGGGGAGCGTGATCTCCCTCAGCTTATTCAGGTCCTCGTCCCTGGCTCTTTTCAGATCGATCTCCCCGAGGCCGGCGTACTTCGAGTATCCGGCGAACAGCTCGTCCGCTCCCTGGCCTGTGATGATGTCTTTTTCTTTGGAGTGTTTGCAGACGAAGAACAAAGGAAGCTCGAAGGAGAGGACCACGGGATCCTTTGTGCCCGTTACGGAGATCATTTCCTTGAGCCCCGATCTGACGTTCTCCTCCGTGATGTGTATCAAAGAGCATTCCATCCCCAGCTCCGCCGCCGAATTCTTTGCCGCGGCGATATCATGAGAGCCTTCGGAACCCACTGTGTAAAGCGCCGGATGTGCAGCGTGTTCCTTAACGATCGCGGCAATGATCCCCGAATCCAGCCCCCCGGAGAAAGCAACGGCGGGGTCTTTGCCGGAAACAGCTTCCCTTATCGCATCATCCAAAGCCTTTCTCAGACGTTCGGGGCCGCCGGTCATCGCGTGGCGTAACAGTTGCTCAAAGATAAAAGCAATGGCGGAGGATGAGAGTGCGCACCGCGGCCACGGCTATTTTTATTAACATGAACCTTGATTGGCGGGCATGGACGGCGTAACGCGCATTGGCGTCTCACTTGAGCCCGAGCTTTTAAAGGATTTTGACAAGGTCATAGCAAAGAAAGGGTATGTGAGCAGATCCGAAGCAATAAGGGATCTTGTGCGCGACTCCCTTGCGGAGAACGAGTGGAAGAACGACAAGGACTTCATGATCGGCGTCATCGTGATGATATACGACCACCACACCACAGGGATATCCGATAAGCTCACCGAGCTCCAGCACGGGAAGATGCAGAACATCAACACATCCATCCACGTGCACCTCAACCACGACAGATGCATGGAGGTCTTGATCGTAGAGGGGGAGCTGGGGCAGCTGAAGACCCTTGCCAACGAGGTCTCCTCGATCAAGGGCGTCCTGAGATGCAAGCTCACCATGGCGTCGCAGACCACGGCGCACATGCACCATATCGGCGTAAGGCACTGATTGCCCGTTCGAAGCTCGGATTCCCGCCGCGGAATATTTAAATCAAGGCCACAGCGGGTCTTTCGGCGCCGTTCCCAATGATTAAATAATGCCTACGTTCTCGCTGGGGCGAATGAGAAAACTGATTATCACGGAGAAAGCCAACGCCGCCAGGAGGATCTCCACTATATTGTCTGACGGAAAGTCCCGATCGGAATCGGGGAAGGATGTCACAGTCATTAAGTTCGAGGCAGGAGGGGATGATTACACCGTAGTGAGCCTCAGAGGCCACATCTTGGAGCTTGATTACCCCGAAGAATACAACGATTGGGGCGCTGTCTCCCCCGTGGACATGGTGTACGCCGAACCCGTAAAGAAAGTCAAGATCAAATCCATATTGAATAAAATAAGCGAACTTGCTAAGACCGCGGACGAGATAATCATCGCTACCGACTTCGACAGGGAAGGAGAGCTCATTGGAATGGAGACCGTTACCGCTGTCAACGCTGACATGTCGAAGGTCAAACGCGCCAAATTCAGCGCGCTCACTAAAGGAGAGGTGGAAAAGGCCTTCTCCGAACTCACCGTCCCCGACAAGATGCTGGCGGATGCCGCGGAGGCAAGACAGATTATAGACCTGTCATGGGGAGCCGTCCTGACCAGGCTTGTATCTTTATCGTCCGGGCAGGTAGGGAAGAACTTCATGTCTGTCGGAAGGGTGCAGAGCCCTACGCTCAAGCTGTTGGTGGACAGGCATGAGGAGATCGAGAACTTCGTCCCCGTGCCCTTCTGGAATGTCGTAGGCAAGTTCGGAATGCTCGCGTTCAAGGGGGAGCATGAAAAGAACCCCTTCTGGAACAAAGAAGATGCCGAGAAGGTCATGTCCTCGATCAGCAAGGCCAAGAAAGGCAAGATAATGTCATATGACGTATCGACGAAGGAAGAATACCGGCCGCCGCCTTTTGATACGACAATGATGCAGGTGGAGGCCAACAAGATAGGGATACCCCCTTCCGTGACGATGAAGCTCGCCGAAGACCTCTACACAGGGGGATACATATCATATCCGCGCACCGAGAACACAGAATATCCCATCAGCTTGAGCATGAAGGGCGTTCTTGAGAAGCTCAGGGAATCGGAGTTCAAAGAGGAAGTGGAAGAAATACTCAGCCAGGAGAGGATCGTTCCGTCCAGAGGAAAGAAGAGGACGACGGACCACCCCCCGATATATCCAACCTCGGCGGCAAGCTCCGATAAGATGAAAGGGGACAAATGGAAGCTCTACGAACTTATCGTAAGAAGATTCCTCGCAACCGTCGGCCCCAACGCAACGGCAGAAGAGACCCTTTGCGAAATTAACGTTGAAGGAGAGATATTCAAGGCCCGCGGCTACGTCCAGACGAACCTCGGCTGGAAGAAATACTACAAGAAATACCTCAAGGCCGCAGAGGCCAGGATACCCAAACTGAATGTCGGCGACGACATAGATATACGAACCAGGAGCCTCGAGGAATCCGAGACGAAACCTCCGTTCAGATACAACCAGGGATCCCTGATCCAAGAAATGGACAGGCTGCAGCTGGGGACCAAGAGCACCAGGCACGAGATCATAGGCAAGCTCTTCTCCAGGAATTATGTCGAAGGCAACTATCTGACTCCGACGGCAAGCGGCACCGCCCTCACGAAGTCCTTAGAGAAGCACGGCGGAGGGATAACCGAGCCGGAAATGACCTCGAAGCTGGAAGCTGACATGCTGAACATCAGCGAAGGCAACAATACGTTGGAGGATGTGGTGAAAGAATCTCAGAACATGCTTTTTGAGGTTGCCAAGAAGATATCCTCCGAAAAGGAGCAGTTCGGCGATGATATTAGATCGGCGCTAAGGTCGCAGCAGTTCATCGGGATATGCCCGACATGCGACAGCAACATGACGATAAAGAAATCCAAGAACGGGAAGTTCATCGGCTGCGACGGCTACCCGGAGTGCGCCCGCGCGTACCCTCTCCCGAAAGGCGCCCTGATACAGACATCGGAAACGATCTGCCGGGAATGCGGCCTTGCACAGCTGAAGATCATCAGGAAAGGCATGCCGCCTTCCATCCAATGCATAGACCCGAAATGCAAGAGCAACACAGAGAAGAACACCCTCGGCAAATGCCCCGCATGCGGGGAAGGGACCATAAGGATCACATTCTCCAAAGCAGGAAAGCGCTTTGCAGGGTGTTCGGAGTGGCCTAAGTGCACCCAAACATATCCCCTCAGGCCGAGAGGCTCGCTGTCGTCGACAGGGGAGCAATGCGACACATGCGGGGCGCCGATGGTGAAATTCAACGGCCATGATGAGTGCGTGAACCCTGACTGCGATTCCCGCGGCGGGAGAACACGCAAGGCCCCGGTGAAGAAGGCCGGGACGGCAGCGAAGAAGGCTTCGGCGAAGACCAAGGATGCGGCCTAACGATACTTTTGATATCAGGCAGAAGGCGGGGTGCATGGCACATGCATTATTGCATACGAATTATCATTTTAGTGTTATTTTGATATTTGTGCAAAAATGTACAGAAATCAGCAAATAAGGCTTTCTTCTGCTGACGCGGGGCCGTCGAAGTGTTCATTTAAAATATCGATGTCCCTTGAGATGCGCGCGTTCCTGCAGGCAGGGCATTCAAGCTCTTTTTTTAGCGACTTCTTGATATTCATCTCTCTCTTGTCAAGATCCACAATCCTTCCGCAGGCACAGTATATCTTCATAAAAGATCTGGGGCCAGTGTTGTCCAGCGTACGAATGCCGGCATTACCATTGGTAATTATTCTATTGAATGAATAGCCGCAGCTGATGATGAATCCGCTCCTTCGAGTGTCGTTCTAACCGTCGGAACCCATCCAATATGCGGCAGGCGAACGTCAGTTGAGACTATAACGGAGTAGGGATATAAGCTTTCTGTTAGTTGGATTTTTTTCGTATATAAAGCTTATAAAAAGAATGTAGCAGCTACCTTTATTTGTAGCAAAGTTTATATATAACATATAAGAGAGTTTTTGGAGGGATCTTTGCGTAAAAGATCACAATTCTCCGATCGTTCTCAGCTGTTTTAGCACATATTCCCTTATCTCCGAAGGTGTCCTTTCTTTGCATACCCTCTTTCCGCCGCGCAGCACTTCGGTCTCGATCATTTCCATCTCGCACCCGCACCCGCAGGGTATGCGGTCGTCGCGCTTCAGGGACACGCCCATGTCGAAGCACTGCGGGCACCTGTATGTGAACTTCCTTCCTCCGAACTTCCCTCTCTTAGATATGGGTTGTCCGTCCTTTTCCACCACGTCCATGGCAAGATCCAATGTAGGCGCGTTGCTGATGGCCGTCCCCACTCCGAAACCGGAGACCGATGTGTCGACAATACCCGCAATGGATGACTCGTCGAGCCCTCCGGAGACTATTATATCAACATCTTTGTGGCCGTTCATATCGAGCTCCCATCTGACCTCGTTGATCAGTTCCTTGAAGTTGCCCCTCCTTGAGCCCGGAGTATCCAGCCTTACGCCTTTCAGATCCCTGACCGAATTGCATGCCTCGAGGGCGGCGGTCCTTTCGTCAGAGAATGTGTCTATCAGCATTATCCTTGGAACCTCTTCCTCGATTATCTCGTCGAAAGCTCTGAATGCGGCATCGTTGCTGCCCATCAGAAGCATGAGCGTGTGAGGCACGGTCCCTACGGGCTCGCGGCCTATTATCCTCCCTCCTATGATGGACGACACGGAATCGCATCCGCCTATGTACGAGGACCTGTCCAGGACCCCTGCTACAGCCGGATGCATCCTCCTGTTGCCGAAGGCAAGCACCGTCTTGTTCTTTGCAGCTATCTTTGTCCGCGCCGCGGCGGTGGCGATGCCTGAAGGCTGGCAGAACATTCCAAGGATCGCCGTCTCCAGTATGCCGAAGTCTGTATACGCGCCGAATATGTTTGCAAGGGGAACCCTTACGCTATCCGCCGTCCTCGGCCTGAATATCGTTCCCTCCGGTATAGCGGACATTGATATCGGAAGGCCTTCGGTGAGCCTTATGACCTCTTCAAGTCCGCAGAACACGCCCCATTTCCAATTCTTAGGCAAAGAACCCCCCGAGATCTCCGCGCAGACCTTTATCCCGGACAACCCGGATGCTTCCAGTATCTTTTTCGTCCTGTCGAAATACACGTCCATTGTGCTGCCTTCACGCACATCCTTCTCGTCTGCAATGAACAATTTATCCATGGTATCACTGTCTGAACTGCTTGATGCCGGGGAACACCGCCTTCGAGCCCAACTCTTCCTCTATCCTCAGCAGTCTGTTGTATTTTGCGGTGCGTTCGCCTCTCGCCGGAGCCCCTGTCTTGATCTCCCCCGTGCCCCAGCCAACGGAAAGGTCGGCTATGGTCGTGTCCTCCGTCTCTCCGGACCTGTGGGATACCACCACGTTGTACCCATTGTCAAAGCTCATCTGCGCCGCGTCGGCGGCCTCGGTGACCGTTCCTATCTGATTCACCTTCAGGAGCATCGCGTTCGCCGCCCCCATCTCTATGCCTTTGCACAGGCGCCTGGTGTTCGTAACGAAGAGATCATCCCCCACGATCTGAACTTTCCTGCCGATCATTGATGTCAGTTCGGCTGTGGTGTCGAAATCATCCTCATAGAAAGGATCCTCTATGCTGATCAGCGGGAACTTGCCTGCCAGCGCTGCATAGTGGTCGGCAAGTTCTCCGGGCG
>JAKQBQ010000125.1 GCA_029574055.1 Methanobacteriota archaeon | reverse complement strand
GGCGTTCCAGTATCTTTCTCAGGCCGTCCGCTCCGAAGTTGGGTCCTTTGTATTTCTTCAATATGCCGGATGGGAACTCTACATCCTCCAGCCTGACCTTGTGCAGGGCCTCCAGGCCGAACAGGTTCCCGGCTATGATGCTCAATATCTGAGGGATGCCGCCGTTCTCAATGCAGAAGTCCTCCTCGGGGAATGCGATGTCCACAACGTTTCCGTTGATGCCTATCACCTTTCCGCCGTAGTTGCCGAACACTTCCTCGTCCAATGTCGATATGCCTGTCCATGTGCCTGTGGATTGCTCCGCGGCGATCGCCTCTGCCGCTTTCTCGATGGGCATGTCCGATGTGACACGGTATTTGCAGATCACGTGCGCATCCCGGTCGATCCTCTCTCCAATGTGCATATAAGAATACGTTTTCATTTGTTATCCCTCATTTTCAGTATAATGTCCCCAAACTGTCTTACCATCACGTCGTAGACGGAGCCGGGGGATATCATCCCCACTTCCGTTATCATCGCGTCGATGTACTTAGCCGGCGTGGTATCGAACACGGGGTTGAATATCTTGACGCCTTTCGGGATCTCTTCCGGCCTCGCCACTTCCCCGCAGTCCCTTTCCTCTATCTCGACTATATCCCCGAATATCGTCATCGGAGAGAATTTGTATGTCTCTGTGCAGACATAGAAGGGCGTCCTCTCCTCGTTCGCCGCAAGTGCCAGCTGCGATGTTCCTATCTTGTTTATCAGTGATCCGTTGGATGTCACAGTATCGGCTCCGACGAACACTTTGTCAATGTCCTTCATGACCATTCGCACAGCGCTGTCTATTATCAGCGTGACGTCGACGCCGGCGTCGGATAATTCTCGGACTGTCAGCAGCCCCTGCCTCCAAGGGCGGGACTCGGTGGCGAACACTTTGATATCTTTTCCCTGAGCGTGGGCCTCCTTTATCACTCCGATCGCGGCGCTGCTGTTGCAGTGAGTCATTATGGTATCGCCTTTCTCCACCCTTTTCGCCCCGATCTTTGCTATGGCGTCGACAGCATTGTTGGATGTTTCCACGAAGGCCTTCGCGTTGCGGACGACGGAGCCTCTGGCCTCCTCTAACGATGATGCTTTATCGACATCCTTCAAGCACGCCTGGACGCCGTTCCATAAAGATACGGCGGTAGGCCTGGAACCCAGCAAGATGTCTTTTGCGGAATCGAGATCCTTTTTGAACCCTTCGAGGGAGCTGCCGCGGTAGCTCTCTGCAAAATCTTCCATTGCAGACGCTCCGGCGCGGGCTATCCTGCCCGCCCCCCTTATCTTCATTTCCTTGATGTCAGAAGCCGTTCTCTTTGTTGCGTCGAACACATAGCCCAGAGTATTTTGCTGAATTAAATATGTACGCAATCAACACTTCGTTCAGCATTCACCTTCCGTCGTATCGGCCGCCGCCCTTGGCGCGCTGGTTTATCTGCGCTTCCAGGTCGATCCCGCGCAGCCTGCAAATGTCGAGGTCGACAATGAAGAACATCTCGCCGGTCTTCTTTTTTACGTTCACTTTTTTGCGTACGTCCTCTCCGAAAACGCTCTTCAGCTTGGGCATGTCTGCCACGTAGACGTTCAGCTTTTTTTCAAGCATCACACGATAGACCTTTGCACCGGATATGCAGTCCCAGGGTATAGGGCCGAGCATAATGTCGACGTTCAGCGTAAGCCCGTCGTGATCCAGGATGATCATCTCTTTCTTGTAGCGGGCAGCGGGATATATGTAGAGGCTCAGCACAATCGAGATAAGCGGCAGATGAAACAACATCCTGATGTCGATCTCTACCAGCAATAGGGAGGCTGCGAAGAATACTAAGGCTGCCACAAAGAAGATAAGGAACCCGTAGATCAATTTGCTGCGCTTTTCGATCACTATTCTTGTCATTGTAAACGTACTTCCTGTCAACAGTTCCTTAAACAGCCCCCAACAGCAACGCCACGATCTCAACCAAGCCGGTGGGCGTGTTGGCGGCCATCATTCCGCGGAGGGTCTTCCTGACCTTTTTGTAAGAAGCCGTCACCTCTTCTTCGTTGAATTCCTCATCTCTTTCCAAGAAGGTCACGTGGAACTTTGAAACGAGGCTGTTCTCATCCCAGACCATCAGCGAGGTCCCGTTCTCCACTATCCCTTCTTCAACAATTGCTTCCTTTTTGTCGCGATACGCAGAGATCCGGATCCTTCCCTCAGGTAAAAGTATGCATGCGGATCTGCCCCTGTATATCTTTCCGATCCTTACTCCGTTCAGATCGATGTAGATGGGGCTGTTCCCAGCCAGATGCCTTGTGCAGGCGATCTCCACGCTTACCTTTCCGTTTGGAGGGCTCGATAGTTTTGGTTTGAGGGGGAGGTATCTTTCCAAACGGTCTTCAGCGAGCCAATACAAATTGAAAATGACCAGAGCAAAGAGTGCTATGACCGGCACATAGATGAGCGGCCTCCATTCCCCCGTGGCGAGCCCGTACGCCGCCGCAAATATAGCAAGGACCACCGCCCCCGCTATGATTGCGTCGACAGCGGAGACCTTTTCAAATCTTCCCGCTCCTTTTTTGATGGCCGCACCTCCCTTCCGCGTTCACACATATACGAACAAAATGATGAGCGTGCATAGCATGCCTATGGCCTGCCCTACAGCCTGGATCTTCGTTATTCGCGGTTTTACATTCCTGTATATTGTTCCGTCGGGATACACTTCGGGATCGGATGCCCACTCCGCCCTGCCTTTCCATAACAGGACCGTGAGGATAACGAAAGTTGCGACGATCAAGCACCATGAGGCAAAAGAGAACCAAAGAAAAGGCCTCATGAAAGAGATGCTGCTCAGCACCAGGAACATGACGCATACCGCCGGAAGGACGATCATCACAGAGATCAACATCTTTTCTTTGACCTCGTCTTTCATCTCATATGCCTCCCTGCTGCCGTTGTCCCCTGGCGCGCATTTGGATCAGCGCAGCGACATCGATCCCCTTCACTTTGAGGAAATCAAGGTCGATGGATATCGCCCTCTCGCCGGTCTTGAGGATCCTTCCGACCTTTTTGCGTACTATCTTCTCCCCAAAGATGCCCTCCAGCCTGGGTATGTTGGTGAAATAGATGTTCAATGTCTTGTCCAACCCGAGCCGGACCACGCTTGCGCCGGATATGCAGTCCCACGGTATCGGGCCAAGCATTATGCTGCCGTTCAGGGTGAGCCCTTCGTCGTCTATGATAATGACCTCTTTCTTGGCCTTAGACCGCCCCATCCATGGTGTGATTATAGCCAAAAGGAATATCAGCATCACTACCGACAACATCGTAGGCCAGTCGAACCCGACCACTATCCACGCAACGACAGCAATGATGATGACCGCTACCATTACTACGAACATCACTGTATACAGTACATTGCGCCCTTCGATAACCGTCCTTGTCATTGCATCCCCCGCCCGCAAATGGATGTGTAACTATTTCAGCAATTGGGCGGGGTGCGCGCTCACCACTTATTTAAGACTGTTTTACATTAGGTATAGCTATGGCAGAAAAGAAACGCCTTAGGATGAGAGGCGTCAAACAGGCGCCCAAAAGACTTGAGGAGGAGATCCTCGGACGTTCCAGGAAACTTGCCAATGACCCTGCTTTATTGAGACCCATGTGCGCAGGGAACTGTAGGAAATGCCTTTTCGACAAGACCTTCAAGACCATCGACGACATCTCCAGATACAAGGGCGACTCGGAGACGCTTCTCAAGCTGGCGTCCAGAGGATCCGACGATATGGCGAGGGCATATGCCGGCACCATCTCCCTCAACGCCGCGGGGAAGATCCCTTTGCTTGCGACCGCCACCATCGCCGGGGAAAAAGTGTCCTATGTGGTAAGAGGGTCGGTGGGGAACGACAAGCTCATCGGCTGCCAGTATTACGACGATCCCAAGATCCGCCTCCTCTATTACAATTCATTCATAAAGAAGAACAAACTTCATCTCTACTCTTTCAAGGACGGGCTGGTCTGCTCCAACTTCCCCAACATGCCGGAGGACTACCTATACGAAAGCTTCTGGGACTCGCCGTACGAGTTCAAAGACGACGGCCTCGACTGCGGGCACAAGGACGCGCTGATCCTTAACATAAGAGTAAAATCCCTAAAGGCGGACATCCGCATCTGCGAGAACTGCGCAAAGGACGTCTCCACCATCCAGTACCTGATATCCAAGATATGCGCCGTCGACCCCATCGACGACTTCGAAGTGCATGTCATACACCCCTACCACTCCGAGAAGGAGAGCGACCGGGAGAAGGTCGAGGGGGACCTTATGAGAAAATATCTGCGCGGCGAGATCAACGACAGGATCCTCCTGAGCACCATAAAGAAAGAAAAGCTCGGAAGCCTCAAGAAGGGGGAATCGTCCACATACATAATAGGAACGGAGAATTACGGCTCCGACATAGATGCTTTCGTATCCGTCCTTTCCGGCCCCGAGGAAGAAAAGTCGACGATAAGGTCGTTCTTAGGCTCGGTCCCGGAGTCGGTGGTCATAAGGAATGGGAAGACCTCGGAGGTCCTCACGTACCTTTGGGACAACCATTGGAAGGATCTGATATCGTTCCACACTTCAAAGCAGTTCGCGGATAACATCAAAGAAAAACCGAAGAACGCCCCGTCGCAGGCGCTTTGCGATATCCGAAAGACATTCGTGTCCGCGGACGTGGTCGCAAGCCTTCCCGAATTCAAGAGGCCTGGGCCGACCACAAAGCTCGCGGACAGTTTGGCGAAGGCCGCCAAGGTCGGAGGGTGCGCCCTTGTGAACACCACCTTCCCCTCGGAATCCATGAAGAACCCTAAGCACAGGTCCATCTACGCCTCATTCATACTTGCCGTTGATCCCAATGCAAGCCTGCCCCTGAACCTTTCGGCGGAGGAGAAGAGCTTCACCGACTACCTTGTGCCCTTCACAAAGGCCGTCGTAGCGGCCGAGGGAGAAAAATACCGCGAGGCGATGAACACCCTCCTGACAGCCAGCAGTTCCGGGGAATCGGTTTAAAGTATCCTGACGTCCGCAACGTAATGGGAGACGGAGGGGGCAAAGGACTTCACTTCCTTTATCTTCTCGATCTGAAAATCCGCTCCTGCGGCAGAGAATATCCCTTCAATTTTCTCCTTGTGGCCGTTCACGTAGAAGGTGTCATGATAATGGATCATGCCTCCGCGCTTCACCATATCGAGCGCCTTCGGAAGAAAAGCCGAGGTCGTCTGCACATACCCCATTATCACCCTGTCGGCAAACCTCTTTCCCGGCATGTATCTGTTGTCCCCCAGCATCGGTATGATCTTTTCAGAAACGTCATTCCGCTCTATGTTCCTTATCAGATACTTGTAAGAATCGGGATTCTTCTCGCATGCGAACACTTTCCTCGCTCCGGTGAATTTGGCTATTGGGAGCGTGAAATAACCTATCCCTGCGAACATGTCCGCTACCGTCTCCCCCCTGCAGTCCATCTCCTTCATGCGCATCCTTTCGTCGGTGTTCCCTGATGCGAACATTATCCTGCTCACATCGAACTCGAAGTAAATGCCATTCTCGAGCCTTACGGATTCTGTATCGCTTCCGTAAATTATTTCTGTGCTGGGTCTTCTCAGTTCCCCCGCTATTCCATTGATGTCCGCACACACGGTCTTCGCTCCGAGGATGCGGGCGTACGCCTCTCCTATCCTCTCTTTGTAGGGAAGGCATGCGCCGTCGATCTTCAGGATCACCACATCGCCTACATACTCCCATTTCATCGGCAAAGCGGATACCGCCTCTTCCGGAAGATCGGCGAGTTCGAGGGCCAGACGCTCCTGCGGCTTCCTTCTTTCCATTGTGTATGCGGGCCCTTCCGTGATCTCATACCCCATCTCGATCATCTCATCCTCCCTGCCCGCCGCTATCGGGACCAGCCTGTGATCGCCGTCTTTGCTTATCTTTGCCGACCTGTCCACCAGCCCCAGTTCCATGAGGTACGGGATCGCTCCGGACGCCTCCGACGATCTGATCCTGGCCTGCTTCATCACCCTCATATCATCGCCCGCATCATTATCGGAAGGAACCTCAGCCCGACCTGCATGTTCTTCAGCATCGGCAGCGCCGCGCCGCTCGGGTTGTCGATATCGATCTCATTCAGTATCGACCGCATATCGTCCCTGTCTATTATCTCGAATATTTTGTTGAGGTCGCCGTCGGACAGGTTGGTGAACATCTTCCTTATCTTGTATCCTCTGGACAGTTCCCTGCCTATCTCTTTCTTCCAGCCCTTTTCGTAATCCCGAAGGCGTTCCGCGGATAATGCGTCTTCCAAAAGGCTTTTCTTTGCCGTCTCCGCCAGGATGGGCGCCGCTTTGCATATGGGGAACAGCCCTCCGCCGGAGACCGGCTTGACCTGCCCTGCCGCATCCCCTATCAAAAGGGTGCGGTCGCCATATGATCTGGGTCTTCCGCCAAGGGGTATTTTTCCCGCGTACTTCGAGACCACATCCTCCATATCTATACCGGATGCCGCAAGCAGTTTTTTCAGATGATCAATGGGTGCTGCACCTCTCCCGGGGCTTATGCACAGCCCCACTCTCACCATATCCCCGAAGGGGATCTCCCAGCTGAAGAATCCGGGCGCGAACTCCGCCCCCAGCCTTAGGACCATCACGTCATCGTGCTCCGGCCTGCGCTTTGCGTCCGCCTCGATACCGTATATGTACTCTTTCGGGATGTTGCTCCCCAGGGACAATGCCGTTTTCGAGCTGCATCCGTCCGCCCCTATTATCAGTCTCGACCTCAGCTCCCCTGCGTTTGTAGATGAGGATACCCCGCCGCCGGATATCTTGTGGCCTATGTACTTCGTCCCGTACCTTATCTCTGCCCCTTTGTCCATCGCGGCGGCCGCGAGCTTCCTGTCCAGGTCGGTCCGGTCGATCAGCAATGCCTTGACCCCGCTGCCTCTTACCTCGAACCTCCCTCCGTTGGGGAATATCACATCTGCCCCCCTTATCTCATTCAGGATATCCGGGCGTACCCCGCACATCTCTATCACGTCCGAGGTGACCAGCCCCGCGCATTGCATGGGAACGCCGGAGGTTGCATGCTCTTCTAAAACTACCACATCGTGGTCCGCAGCCAAAAGGCCGGCTGTGATGGTTCCGGCAGGACCTCCGCCCACCACCACAGCATCATGCATGCTATCACTTTTTCTTGGACTTCTCATAGTCCTTGATGAAGTTCTGTATCCCCTCGTCCGTTTTAGGGTGGGACACCATCTGAAGCAGTATGTTGTACGGTATTGTGGCTATATCGCATCCCATGGCCGCCGCATCCAGAACGTGGATCGGATTCCTGATGCTCGCCGCGATCACTTCCGTGCCGAACCCGTAATTGAAGAACACGCCGACGACCTGCCCCAAGACCTCCATGCCTTGCTGCCCGATGTCGTCAAGGCGCCCTACGAAGGGAGAAACGTACCTCGCCCCCGCCTTTGCCGCCAGCAGTGCTTGTTGTGCAGAGAAGATGAGGGTCATGTTCACGTCTATGCCTTCGCCGGAAAGGACCTTCGTTGCTTTCAGGGCCTCTACGCACATCGGCAGCTTGACGTTTATGTTCTCATGGATCGATGCGAGCTCGCGGCCCTCTTTTATCATTCCCTCCGAATCGAGGGACATGGCCTCCGCGGATATGGGGACATCCACGATCTTAGCTATCTCTTTGACCCTTGTCCTGGTGTCCGTGCCTTCTTTGGCGATGAGGCTCGGGTTCGTTGTGACCCCGTCGAGGATCCCCCAGCTGTTTATCTCCTTTATCATGTCAAGGTTTGCCGTGTCAATGAATATCTTCATCCTTTCATCTCCTTCTTCCTGTCCAGGGACCTCTTTACCGCATCCGCGATGTCGTTCGAGGTGAGCCCGTATTTCTCAAAGAGCTTATCGGGCGCTCCCGATTCTCCGAATGTGTCTTTGGTGCCGATCATCTCGAGCGGCGCCGGCATCTCCTGAGAGAGGAACTCTGCCACAGCCGCTCCCAGCCCTCCGATGATGCTGTGCTCCTCCGCAGTGACAGCGCAGCCTGTCTTCCGGATGGATGCTTTTAGAGTCTCTCTGTCCAGCGGCTTTATCGTGGACATGTTCACCACCTCCACATCGATGCCTTCCTCCAAAAGCGCATCCGCCGCTTCCTTGCAGAGCGCCACCATCTGCCCTGTCCCGATGAGGGTCGCGTCATCCCCTTCTTTGAGGATCGATGCCCTGCCAATCTTGAATTCCGCATCCTCTTTGGTTATCGTGGGGAACTCCGAGCGGCCCATCCTCATATAGACCGGGCCGTCGAATTCCGCAATTGCAATGGTGGCCGCATACGCTTCATACGCGTCCGCTGGGGATATGACCGTCATATTTGGCAGCGCCCTCATCAAGGCTATGTCCTCCAGCGCCTGATGCGATGCTCCGTCCTCCCCGACGCTTATCCCGCAGTGGGTGGCTACGATCTTCACGTTGAGCTTCGGGTACGCGACGGCCAGCCTTATCTGCTCCCAGCATCTGCCGGTTGCAAACACCGCAAAAGTGGATGCGAATACTATCTTCCCGGACGCTGCGAGCCCGGACGCCACGCCGATCATGTTCTGCTCCGCTATCCCTACCTCGATGAACCTCTCCGGTGCGATCTTTTTGAATTCGGTTGTTTTCGTGGAATCGGCGAGGTCAGCATCCATCACAACGACGTTGGGGTCTTTCGCCGCAAGGTCTGCGAGCGCTTTTCCATAATAGTTCCTCTGAGCAAGTTTCTTTCCGGTCATATCCTGCACAGCTCCGTTACGGCTTGATCCTTCTCTCCGGCCTTGCATGCCTTCCCGTGGAAGTCGCAGTTGTTCTCCATGAAAGAGACGCCTTTGCCCTTCACAGTGTTCATTATGATCACCGTAGGGTTGGTCTCAGCTTCCTTCGCCTTGGCACAGGCCTCCACTATCTGGATCATGCTGTGCCCGTTGATGATGATGACGTTCCAGCCGAACGCCCTCCATTTTTCAGGCAGGGGGTCGAGGGACATGGCATCCTCGGTGCAGCCGGTTATCTGCAGGCGGTTGCGGTCCACGAACGCTATCAAATTGTTGAGATGATAATGGCGGGCGAGCATCGCCGCCTCCCAGTTCTGCCCGCTCTGCAGCTCTCCGTCTCCCAGCAGGCAGTATATCTTGTGATCTTTTTTGTCAAGCTTTCCCGCAAGCGCCATGCCGCAGGCCATGCTCAGGCCCTGCCCCAGGGATCCGGTGGACATCTCGATCCCCGGCACTTTCCCCTTTACGGGGTGCCCCTGCAGACGCGAACCCATCTTCCTTAAGGTTGCCAGTTCTTCTTTGGGGAAATACCCCGATTCCGCCAATGCGGAGTACAATATCGGCGCGGCGTGCCCCTTTGAAAGGATGAACCTGTCGCGGTCCTCCCGTTCGGGATCCTCGGGATCATGCCTCATTACTTTGAAATACAGCGCAGCCAATAGGTCGGCGGACGACAGCGAGCCTCCGGGATGGCCGGATCCGGCGGCTGTGGTTGCCTCTATGACATCAAGTCTTAGTGCATTTGCCTTCTTTTCCAGCTCTTGTATCGTGTACTCCATGGCAACCACTGAGAACCTCTTAGTCGCTCTCTATCCTGGGTGCCAGGAAATATACTACGCTGGCCTCTCCGTTGGCCAGCCCGAATACCAATTTCACCGGGAAATCGCTGTCCAGCTCGACCTTCACTTTCGTGCCTGCCGGTATCGCCTTTACCAGGTTGGAGAAATAATCGAGAGGGAACAGGCTGTGCACTGCGGAAGGCACCTCCAGGCTTTCGACGTCCGAACCTTTCAGCTTCAGGCTGGCATCGTCCGTATCGCCTTCGCATGACAGTTCGAAGAACCCCGGGTCTGCCCTGAGGGCTATGTGATCCGAGATCGATTCTGCAGCGCGTATGCCTTTCTGCAATTGGTCCACCAATATCACTGCGTTTGCGGAAAGCGACAGCTGCGGGACCTTCGGGTCGCTCATGCTGGAAGTGTCCACCATGCTCATCGATCTCGTTATATTTCCTATCGTGAAAACGAACCTTCCTTTGCTCTCGTCCTGCTCCATGGCTATCAGGTCGCCCTGTCCCGCCAATTTCAAGACCATCTTCACCTTGTCAAGATCCAAACCGATCTCTGTCTCGCTGGCCGAGTATGATTCGAAAGCCTTTGCTCCCACCTTAAGCTCGATCATGGCCACATGCGCCGGATCTACCGCTTTCAGGGTCATTCCTTCCGGAGTGATCGTGAATTTTACCTCGTCTATGAGTGTCGAGATGATGTTGACCAGTCCCTTTAGGGTTTCCGATTTTATTTCTGCTTTGAACATTTACCCACCATCATCCATCCTGAGGTTTAATATTCTCTCCACGAGTAGTTGCATTTGCAGCAGCGGTATATCCTCGTCTCGGGCTCATCTGCCGAGCGTGTTTGTCTTATCACGAAGTACGCTTCGCTGTTGCTGCATTCCGGGCATGTTATATGCGTCTTCGGAAGCGTGGCGACATTCTCCGTTATCACTGTCGTCTCCCTGTCCTCCGAATCCGTCGTGAATACCTGCGCCTTTCCCCCCATTTCCTTTACACAGCCGCAGGAGTTGCATACGTACACCCCCTCTTTCGGGAACATCATCGAACCGCACGTGGAACAGAACAAATCTTTACCTCTTACCACTACGACAACAGCTGACAATATTAAAATATTTTTAACGCGCGTATCCGCGCTTGTTTAACCCGATCTTTTGCGTTCAGACCTCTCCAGTATGTCGGTGAATGGGTTCCCGCGGGCCTGCTTCTTCTCCTGGGGCGCGGCGGTGCTGCTGCCTGCCACGGTCGTCGTGACCGTGTGGACGGTCGTTGCGACGGGCCTGGATTCCGGCACCTTCGTGCTTTCGGCTTTCGCATCCTTCTGCTTGGTATTCACGTCTGCGTTGTCGTTCGTGGTCATCCTCTGCGCCGCTATGCAGTCGTCGAAGGTCTTGAACCCAAGTTCCTTGTTCGCGACATAGAGCTGCATGGACCTGGACGGTTTCCTGAATGAGCCGTCCGTGGCTCCCAGGTTGAGCAGGTATGCGGTCTCCTTGCGCGACTGCCTTGCCATTATCCCTCCGACGGCGCCGAACACTATGATCACTCCCAACCCTGTGTAATCCAAGTACTGGGTTCCGGCCACGAAATACGTCTGGAGATAATTGGCTGCTGATCCCACTACCCCCGACAGCGATCCCGCCGCCATGTCCGCCGGGATCCCGGGATACCCTCCATGGCCGAGAACGGCCGCGGACATGAGCTTCACGATGATCAGCAGCAATACCCCCGCCAGCAGCGAGCACATGAGACCTTTCATCATCGATCCTGTCTTCCTTCCGCAGATATAGCCGGCCACTGCCGGGCCCAGCAGGGGTATCCACCACAGGAATGCGGATAACCCTATACCGAATACAAAGGCCATTCTTGTGCTGTAGACCTCGTTGTCTACATCTAATACTTTCTTCATAGACTGGCGTAAAACGCTCTCATCCATCGTGCATCCCAGAATGTTAACCATGTAGATGTTTAAAAACCTGTGCAAGAAATATTGAAAAAAATAGGGTTTTTAAGGGGTTTTGGGAAGGATCACTTCTTCTTTTTCTTCTTTGCCGCGCGTTCCGCCCTAAGGTTCTCCTTCACGGCCTTGTTGATCTCTTCCGCTTGATCCTTTCCGTCGGTGATGTCCGACTCAAGGTAGTGGAACACCGTCCACCCATCTGCCCTGAGCTGCTCGTCGCGCGCAGCGTCCTCCTGGCCGGGCCCGGAGTGCACGTACACAGCGACCCTTGCCTTGACGTATGCTATCGGGATCTGCAGTTCTCCGTAGTCCCTTCTGCATCTGAGGCCCTTGTTCCAAGTGGCCCTTCTCAGCAGCGCGTCCGGGGTATCCTCCATGAGCTCGAAGTCGTCGTACTCCTCTTCGGGTTCCGGCTCCGGCTCCGGTTCCGGCTCGGGCTTGGGCTCTTCCCTTTTGTAGGCGTCCCTTGCGGCGGCCGCCTCTCTGGAACTCATTACTTTGACCTTCGGCACCTCTTCCTCTTTCTTAGGCTCGGGCTTGGGTTCCGGCTTAGGCTCGGGTTTCGGCTGCGGCTTTGGTTCCGGCTTAGGCTCGGGTTTCGG
>JAKQBQ010000114.1 GCA_029574055.1 Methanobacteriota archaeon | reverse complement strand
TCCAGCTCTATCAGGTCGCCCCATAGTTTCGAAACTACTTCTTGAGGCAGCATTCCCGCTTTCTTTATCATTTTCGTAAGTTCGTCCGGTTTGGGGATCGTTACAACATCAGAGTCCATACAGGGGCAGGTGCACACTATGATAAAAATCTGCGGTTTGAGCGCGAGGACATCCCGATTAGGATAATAAAAGTGTGATCTTTTGCCGGATGTTCCCTGAAAAGTTCATCCGACCGTTGCTTTGATCCTTCTCACGCCCGCCGCGGAACTCTCTTCCTTCGTGATCTTGAACGATCCTATCTCCCCTGTGCTGCGCACATGGGGGCCTCCGCAGAGCTCTATTGACACCCCGTCGATGGAGTACACCTTCACGACCTCCCCGTACTTGCATTGGAATACGCCTTCCGCGTGTCTTTCCATCGCTTCTTCGTAAGGGATCTCCTCGCACACCACCGGGATATCTGCTTTAATGATATCGTTGATGTAATCCTCGATAGCTTTGAGCTCTTCCGGCTCTACTTTCCTGTCCAGGTTGAAATCGAATCTTAACCGCTCTGCTGTGATGTTGGATCCCTTCTGATGGATGTTCGGATCCACGAACTTCTTCAACGCTGCGTTCAGGATGTGGGTGGCAGTGTGAAGTTTTGTAGTCTGCTCGCTTGCGTCCGCCAATCCACCTTTGAACACTTGATCCGACCCCGCTCTGGACTTCTCCTGATGCTCCTTGAAGCGGTTGTTGAAATCATCCACGCTCACTGTGTACCCCTTCTCTCCCGCAAGCTCCTGGGTCAGTTCGATGGGGAACCCGAATGTATCATACAATCTGAACACAGCCTCCCCATTCAATTCTTTATTGTCGCCGTTCTCGGCGATCATCTCATCGAACCTTCTCAGCCCTTTTCTCAAGGTCTTGTGGAATTTTTCTTCTTCGGAGGTTATCTGAGCGTAGATGGTATCTTTGTTATTCTCCAATTCGGGATAAGCCTTGGAGTATTCAGAGACGATGACCTCGGAGACCTTCTGCATGTTCACCCCCTCTATCCCGATGTTGGACATGTACCTGCTGGCTCTTCGGATCAATCTCCTCAGGATGTACCCCTGTCCCATCTTCGATGGCACCACGCCGTCCCCCAAAAGGAACGTCGACGCCCTCAGATGGTCGGCGATTATCCTGAAAGAACGCATATCGTCCTTGTACTTCTTTCCCGACAGTTCCTCGAGTTTTCCTATGATCCCCGTGAAAAGCGATGTGTCGTAAACAGTCTCCAATCCGTTCACTATACAAAGCACCCTCTCGAGACCCATGCCGGTGTCCACGTTCTTCTGTTCCAGCGGGACGAAGCTTCCGTCTTTCTCTTTGTTGTATTGCATGAAGACGTTGTTCCAGATCTCCACATACTTCCCGCACCTGCACGCGGGGCCGCAGTCCGGCCCGCACTTCTTCTGGCCGTTGTCGAAGAAGATCTCCGTGTCCGGCCCGCAAGGCCCGGTCTGCCCCGCAGGGCCCCACCAGTTATCTTTTCGTCCGTAGAAGAATATCTGGTTGTCCTTCATCCCATGGCTTTTCCAGTGCTCCGCTGTCTCCGTATCCTTGGGGATGCCTTCCTCCCCTTCGAACGCGGTGACCGCAAGCTGCTCATTCTTCAAGTTGAGGACATCCTTCAAAAGGTCGTAGCTGAACTCTATGGACTCTTTCTTGAAGTAATCCCCCAGGGACCAGTTGCCGAGCATCTCGAAGAACGTCAAATGCGTGGCATCCCCCACCTCTTCGATATCTCCCGTCCTGATGCACTTCTGGAAGTTCACCAGCCTTTTTCCTCCGGGGTGTTTCTCTCCCAGAAGATACGGGACAAGGGGATGCACCCCCGCCGTCGTGAAAAGGACCGTCGGGTCGTTCTCGGGGATGAGCGAAGCTGACCTGATGTATGTGTGCCCTCTTTCTTTGAAGAAATCCACGTATGCGTCCCTGAGTTCCTGAGCGTCCATCCGTATTCACCTGATGAATCGGCGATACTTTTTCTTGTTTAAATATTATAAGCATCACAGATACTCTCGATCGGATAGTATCGCCTTTTCAGTGAATCAAGTATCAATAGGATGATCGAACAAGCCGCACCGATATTCCGGCAGGCTTGCGCCCCAACTGTTTTATCCCATTACTCTAATCTTTATTACGGGATGCGTATGAAAAAGACAGTGTGTCTGGCGGTCATTGCCCTTCTGTCCCTGTCGCCCGTGATCCTGGCGGGGGACACGGCGTCCGGGGAGGCATCGGAAGGGGTGCTGTTCTACGAGGTGCAGCCCTATGGGAATTACGAAGGGCTGTCGATCTTCAATTACGGCGCCGCCGCAGTGAACCTGAACGGTTGGTCCGTCACAGACAGGGAAGGGACCCTTTCCTTTACGAAGAATACCTACATCGCCGCCGGGAGCAGGCTGACGATAACGAAAGGGATAGACGAGAACGATCGGTTCTCGGGAAGGGATGGAACGATCACCTTCACCGACAGCTGTTTCACAAGAAGCGGAACCTTCACCCTTGCCGATTCCGGCGACGATCTCTATCTTTACAAAGGCGGTGCGCTGATGGACGCCGTCGGCTACGGGAGCAAAAAGGCCGACGCCGGCTGGATCGGCGACCCGGTGAAGATGCCTTCCGGCAAATACCTTCTCCGCATGAGTTCCAACGATACCGACACCTTCTCCGACTGGGCGTCCACCAAGCCCGGCATCTCCAACAATTTCTTCGACCCGGACCTTTTCTTCGATGCCAAAGTATCGCCGTTCAGCTTCCCGGAGTCAAGCGGCACCCCCGTTTTCAGAGAGATCGAGAAGGCCGAAGAAGAGGTGCTGATCTCCATCTACCTCTTAACAAGCGAACAGATGGCCGCCCTGCTCTGCGGCCTTCTGGATAAGGGGGTTGATGTACGCATCCTCTTGGAAGGGAACATGCTCGGGGACAACAGCTTCAAGACCGAGCTCTCGCTTATGATGCGTATTGTCGAGGCAGGCGGAGAGGTCTATCTCATAAACGACAGGCTGAGCGGCAATCCCGAACGTTACTCTTACGTCCACAACAAGTATGCGGTGATCGACGAGAAGGCCGTGGTCCTCACGTCAGAGAACTGGACCCCCGGCAATATGAGCTCCAAAGGCAACAGGGGCTGGGGGGCGGTGGTCGAAAGCAAAGGATACGCCGAATATGTCAAGGACATATTCCTCAACGACGTGAGCACGGAATGGGGAGATGTCTATTCCCTTTCTGACTTCATAGGAAGGGACGCGAGCTATTCCGATGTGGTCTCTTTCCCGGGCACCCTTACGTACAGCGGGCTGCCGTCGTCGTATGCTGCGACAAGCTATGACGCGAAGGTCATGCCCAGCTTCTCTCCCGATAATTCCAACTCCACCCTGAGATACTTCATCGAGAACGCTGATACGAGAGTGTACTCCCAGCAGATGGATCTGGGAAGCTCCTATTCGAACCTGATAGACGCCTCTCCCCTGAAATGGTTGGCAGACGCCGCCGAAAGGGGGTTGGACGTCAGGTTCATGCTCGACGCGTCCATCAACAAGAGCGAGGTCCTGGCAGAAGTGGATGCGATCAACAGCACCACAGGCATAAACGCCTTGGCGGTGAGCGGAAGGCCTCCTCTGTTCTCGCTTATACACAATAAAGGGGTGATCATCGACGACATGGTCTGGCTGGCATCGGTGAATTGGACGGAGAACTCTTTCATGAACAACAGGGAATCGGCGGTCATCATCGACTCCCCCGAGGTAGCAAAGTTCTTCACGGATCTGTTCAAGCAGGATTGGGGTATAAGCGACTGGGGCTCGGATCCGGAACCGCTTCCCGATCCGGACCCGGACCCCCAGCCGGGCGAAGAGGATGATGAGGGCGGAGGGTCCGCAGGGGGGAACGAGACTCTTTTGGGAGGGCTGATAGCCGCGCTCATCGCGGCCCTGGGAGGCATCGGATACGCGTTCAGCAAGAGAAAGGGCGGTTCCTGATCACTCAAATGAGTGTCGGATGAACAAGTGCTCAACGCGGTCTTCGATGCAGGAAGATGTAAATACTTCCATCCTCTCTTGAAGGATGAGGTAAGCCCAGGGTGCACTATCAGTTTGGGTGGTGTCCGGCGCTCATTTTACATTAAGGTTTGCTTGAAAGTATTCTTCCCGATCTTCCCCGAAGATATTCTGATAGTCTTCCCTCTCTCCGCCGACATCTTCGCCGGCATATGCCCTATCTCTTTTACCACAATGGTAGAACAGTCGTTCAGAAGATCCAGGATGTTCCCTATGTGCTCCCTGTGGGACTCTCCCGAAACTTGTTTCTTCGTGTCTACGGAGACCGTGTGCAGGAATTTGACCCCATCATTTGAAACGGAATACACATCGAAGCGCGAAGCGTTCCCGAACCCGCTGTCGATGTTCTTGCCGTCCGAGGTGGCGACGGCCACCCTGACGGGTTCGTTTTCTATCTCGATAAGCGAAGGCATGGAGTTCTCCGGCGACGGGCCGCATCCGGCTTGGCACGAACCCATCCTCATGAATTCCGACGAACGATCCTCTCCCAGGAGCCCCACGGCATCCGCCCTGCATTGTTTGCAATGCCTCATCATCTTAACGTCTATCTCGCAGGCGTCCATGAGCTTCTTCCTCTCTTCCGAGGTGGGCGCCCTCCTGCCGCTGAACTTCGTTCCATCCACGGGTATCAGGGGAAGGATGTTCACTATGTACACTCCCAGAGATCTCACTTTCTTTACCAATTCGGGGATATGGCCGTCGTTGATCCCCGGTATCATGACGATATTGATCTTCACCACCATCCCAAGATCGACGCATCTCTTGATGCCCTCTATCTGATTCTTCATCAGTATCCCGGCACCCTCCTCTCCCCTGTACGTCCTCCCTTCCCGCTGCACCCGATCGTATATCCTCTCTCCAACGGCAGGATCGGAAGCGTTCATGGTCACCGTCAGGAACCTGACGCCGAGGTCGTACAGCCTCTGCGCGTTCTCCGGCAGAGCGAGACCGTTGGTCGAGACGCATAACGTAAGATCGGGGAACTCTTTGTTCACAAGTGCCAGCGTCCTGAATGTCTCCTCGTTCGCAAGGGGATCCCCCGGCCCGGCGATCCCTATCACCGTCAGGTAAGGGATCTTTTCTTTTACGATCCTTATCTTCTCGACCGCCTCTTCCGGAGAGAGGACCTCGCTTGTGACCCCGGGCCTGGATTCGTTGCTGCAGTCGTATTTCCGGTTGCAGTAGTTGCATTGGATGTTGCATTTGGGAGCGACGGGGATATGCATCCTCGCGAACTTCCTGTGCGCCTCTTCGTTATAACAAGGGTGTTCCTTCAGCGCATCTTCCTGTCTCTTTTCCACGCTGACGTATGATGGTTCGAGTATCTATTGTTTTACGGTTAACCAATATTTCAGGCCGTCCGGCCTTAACAAAAACGACGCACGCAACAGAGTAACTGTGTAACTGTAAATTTATCGTATTATAAAGAACAAACGCCAAACAGCATTGTGAGAACAGAACGTTCTCTCAGGAAGTGAAAAAATGAAACCGTATTTTGTGCGCATTGAAGGAAGGCCCTTGCAGCTCGACTTCAAGAGGACAGAAAAGACAGAGAGCGAGTTCGAGACAACTCAAAAAAGAATATCGGAAAGGAAAGCCTTGGTAGACATCAAAAAACTGGATGCAACAGCATTGGTTTTGATCAGGGTCGAAGAATACGAAGACATCAACAAAGACCCATATTTTACCGTAAAAGTGAGTGCAATGATCTCAGATAAGATCAAACACAGCGCCCCTGCCAGAACACGACCCGTTGGAAAGAAAGGCGGAGACGAACACGAACAACGGGATTTGAGGGCAATGGTATCGGAGCAATGGGCCGAGATAAAAGAAGTGTTCAAAAAATACAGATCGAACAACGCAGAGGAATTCGAAAGGCATAAGGAATACTCTTCCAAAGAATACCGCGGGCTCTGTGTGTACACACTCTATGGGGATCCAAGAAGGAAGATCATTGAAAACAGTGTTCCGGAGATCCTATTCGATGAAAGAACATGGGAGAATGAGGAAGACATCGTAGACGAACTGTACAGGAAGATACCGAGAGGGTTCAGAGTTAGGATCACCAACAGGGAGACCGGCAACACCGCAGAAATGGCGGGAGTAGCGGTTCCCGCCGATGTAGATGACATCTGGGACATAATGCGGGACGCATACGAATTCTCTCCGCATGCCGGTCTCGGGAAGGACAATGAGTTCTCTTTGGAAAAGCTTGACCCGGACTGGGAATTCAGATGGGATGTCGAGCCCGGAGAAGAGCCGGAGAACATGACCGAATTCTTGAACATGGATAATGATGTCCATTCATCATTCCTTTTTGATAAGCTGATGAAAAAAGGAAGCGCAGATCCTATTTCACAGACACAGTGAGTATCCTCGGCGGTAAGATCAAACATTTTCCAACTTCAGGGAGAACGCTCCCTGGACACTTTTTTTTTCCGGTAGCGAATGTCGAACATCAAATTTTTATACAAAAAATAATTCTGCGTTTTTTGAGGATGGTATTATGGACGACGGCGCAGCCCCGGAGGCATCCGACGTTAATCTTCTGATCAAGCAGCAGAACAAGTACGCTATGACGGTGTTGTCGGTGACCACTGTAGGCGCGCTTCTCGCAACGATACAGGGGTCTGCGCTGCTGATCGTCCTTCCGGAGATGATGCATGCGCTGAACATGAGCTTCATGACCATGCTCTGGGTGCTGCTCATTTACCTTATGGTCACGACCATAATGGTGCCGGTCATCGGCAGATTGGCGGACATGTTCGGGCGCAAGAAGCTGTACGTGCTCGGATTCGCTGTGTTCACCCTCGGCTCGCTGCTGTGCGGACTCTGCGGGATAGTGGACTTCGGGCTCAACGGGTGGGAATTGGCGGGGTTCAGGATAGTCCAGGCAATCGGGGGGTCCATGCTCCTCGCCAACAGCACGGCGATGATAACCGACGCCTTCAGAAAGGGAAAGCTCGGCTTCGGGCTGGGGGTCAACGGCATCGCCGCCTCTGCAGGGTTCGTAATCGGCCCGGTGGTGGGAGGGCTGCTCGCGCCCCTCGGCTGGGAATGGGTGTTCTTCTTCAATGTCCCCTTAGGGATATTCGGCACATTCTGGGCGGCCAACCGCCTCAGGGAGCCCAAGTGGGAAGTGAAGGAAAGGAAGTTCGATTGGATCGGGACGGTAACGTTCCTCATAGGACTGTCCGGGGTGCTCATGGCTTTCACGTACATGTCCTTCGGCGACCCGGACATGATGTTCACTGTGTATATTATGTCAGCAATAGGGCTGGTGGGCCTCGCGGCCTTCATTTTCATCCAGCTCCGCGTGGCGCATCCGATGATGGACCTCCGCCTTTTCAAGAACAGGAACTACGCGGTGGGCAACCTGACCAACCTGATGAACGGGCTCTGCATAGGCGCTGCGATGTTCCTGCTGATATTCTATTTCCAGGGGCCGGGCGGCAGGGACGCGCTCACCGCAGGCCTTCTGCTGATACCCAGCGGCCTGCCCATGATGATAATCGGCCCCATTTCCGGGAAATGGTCGGATATGTACGGACCGAAGATGCTCACGGCGGCAGGCCTTGCGCTTACGACGATCGCGCTGATAGGGCTGGCGTTCATTGATGTCAATACCCCCCTATGGCAGCTCGTGGTCCTCATGATCATCTTGGGATCCGGAGGAGGGCTGTTCATGTCGCCGAATGCAAGTTCGGTAATGACCTCCGTTCCCACGGAACGCCGCGGCATCGCCTCCGGCGCAAGGATAATGCTCCGCAACACCGGGACCATGTTCAGCTTGGCCATCGCGTTCCCACTGGTACTTACCGGGCTCAATCCGGATGACATGTACCACATATTCTTAGGCGAGGGCGTGGAGTCGGTGGGGGCAGAGGCGATATTGTCGCTTGTGAACGGCCTTCAGGACGCGTTCGCCATATTCGCCGTCATATCCGCAGCGTCAATACCCATCGCTCTGATGATGACGAACAAGAAGTGATCCGAGTCCGCCACCGCTCCGCAACGGATAATATAAAGAACAGCCGCGCCGTTCATTCATTGTGGACATCGAGAACATCATCCGCGACATGAACCGGCACATCCCCGTCTCAAAGAGGACGCTCCTCGAGTATCTGGAGTCGGAAGACGATTCTTACGAAACAAAGGACGGCCAAAGATGTTCCGTTGACCGGAAAGACTTGGAAATGCTTGCTTCCAAGTGCACAGAGATCGAGAAGATGAGGCTGAGGGTGCCGATCTTCGTCAGCACCGACACCTCGTCCGAAACGGGAGCGTGGAAGGTCGAAGGAAGGACGGAGGTGGCAGTGGTGTCGAAGCTTCTGAACAAAAGAGCGTACAAAGACGATTTCCTGAGGCTGTACCATCCGGATCTGAAGGATCTCAGGAAGATGCTTCCCAGCCTTGTCGTTGTGCTGTTCCTTCCATAATTATGTCTGTTTACTCTCCAAAACAGTGTTTTCGGTATTGAGCGTTTCCTTCTCTACAAGGAAACACTAAGCAAAAACACCGAGCGTTTCCTTCTCTACAAGGAAACACTGTGCAGCCAGCGCAACGCCTGCGGCCCTTTCTCAGAAATGCTGGACGTTCCGGAAAAGGTTTAAATACGATTCGTGAATACAATGGTATGCGCGATGTGACCCATCGTGTGATCCGTGCCTAAAAATACACGGATATTCAGTTCACTGAACAACCGTTCGTGACGTTTATTCCTGCTGCAGCAGTAGTCATTATATACTACCTCTACATCGGGAGTATCCTGCTCAGGCGTTCACCGCCTGGCAATAATAATCATGCACCCGGAGAGAGGTCCTCTTTCGGGGAAGAGGTGTAAGGGCTCCGCAATGGAGGATGAGATCGGATAAAGCCCCGTGATCACCGATCATACGCAACCTGGACGTGTGCTAGATCATACGCCAGCGGCGATGCTACGCCGCATGGGGGATGGTTCGGCTAGAGCGCTGAAGAAGGTCGTGTCAAGCTGCGATAAGCGTCGGGTAGGCGCAAGAAGCCTATGATCCGATGATCACCGAATGGGACTTCCTATTCTTCGGAATGATCAGTAATGATCGGGAACGCGGGGGATTGAAGCATCTTAGTACCCGCAGGAAAAGAAATCAATCGAGATGCCGTTAGTAAAGGCGATCGAACACGGTATAGGGCAAACTGAATCCCATATGGAAACATAAGGGAGATGTGGTGTTGCAGGCTCTTTTATTCCTAAGTCGAAAGATCCAAAGTTGACTGGAAAGTCACGCCATAGAGGGTGATAGCCCCTTAGGAGAAGGTCGATATGGAAATTTTAGATGTCCTGGAGTAACGTGCGTTGGATATCGCGCGTGAAGCTGGGAGACATTCACTTCCAACCCTAAATACGACTCTAGTCCGATAGCGCAGTAGTAGTGTGAACGAAAACTGAAAAGTACCCTTAACGGGAGGTTAAAAGACCTGAAACCATGCGGTTATAGATTTATATAGCATCAAAGGAAAGAAACCATTAATGGTGGACCAGTGTTATATTATTCGTTTAGAAAAACGATCCATGGAGTTCTGATCATTGGCGAGGTTAACTATTCAATTAGGAAGCCGAAGGGAAACCGATTGCCCGCAATTTTTAATGAGGGGCAAGGTGTGCTCGCCTGGAGTCAATGGTGCGGATACCCGAAGCCGGTCGATCTATGCCTGAGCAGGATGAAGCCTCTCGAAGGGGAGGTGGAGGTCCGAACCAGTACTGATGTGCAAATCGTTTGGATGACTTGGGTATAGGGGTGAAAGGCCAATCTAGGCCGGAAATAGCTGGTTCCCCCTGAAACTAGTCGCAGCTAGATCTCGATCGAGATCGAACATGAGGTAGAGCACCGATTGAGTGTTTAGGGGAAGAAATTCCTCGGCATTCTGTCAAACTCCGAACTTGTGTTCATTGTAGACGTCGGGAGCAAGGCCATCCGGGGTAAGCTTGATGGCCATAAGGGAAACAACCCAGACTAAAGTTAAGGTCCCTAAGTTTCGGTCAAGTGTAATATGAAATGGCGTCGGCAGTCCAAGACAACCGGGAGGTGGGCTTAGAAGCAGCCATCCTTTAAAGATAGCGTAACAGCTCACCGGTCGAGATTGTGGGCCCAGAAAATGGACGGGGCTAAACCGAACACCGATACTTTAGAATGCAGAAATGCAATTTGGTAAGGGGGCGTGGTGCATGGGCAGAAGTGGGGCCGTGAGGTCCTGTGGACCGTGTACCAACGAGGATCATGGAGAGAGTAGCAGCAAAGCACGGTGAGAATCCGTGTCGCCGCAGGGGCAAGGGTTCCTTGGCAATGTTCGTCAGCCAAGGGTTAGTCGATCCTAAGGTAACTCTTAATCGAAGTTATCGAATGGGAAACAGGTTAATATTCCTGTACTAGAATATCCTTTGTCCACACCGTAAGATCGAGATAGTCATTGTACATTTGTCTGTGTATCTAATTGTATAAGTCCATGAAGAACCGTAATGGTGAGAAGTGGATGAAAGCTTGATGGGGTGAGAGTAATCTCACTTATGATGAGTCTCGGTTTCCGTGAAAAAGGTGTGGTAACAGTTATTCTATTCGTACCAAGAACCGACACAGGTGTCCCTAGGTGAGTAGCCTAAGGCGTGTTAGCATAATCAAGGCGAGGGAACTCGGCAAATTAGCCCTGTAACTTCGGGAGAAGGGGTGCCAGTAGAGAGA
>JAKQBQ010000113.1 GCA_029574055.1 Methanobacteriota archaeon | reverse complement strand
CGATCTACCCCCCGCCTCAGAGAGTCCCGGAATTCGGTCCTATGCATTCTTGAAAAGCCGGAGGCCGACTCAAATCTCTTCAGGAAGATGGCCGCATACACCATACTTCTGACCAAATGGGAGCTGGTCGATGATTCTTTCGATAAGCCTTCCGTTAAAAGCAGCGCCGCATCTCTGGCACTTGGGCGGGCAATATCCAAAGCGGAAAGATCCTACCCCGAATACGACGAAGCTGTCGGCAAGGGGTTCGAGGAACTCAGAAGGATGGAAGCCTCAGGATGCAGGGATGCCTTGCTGATGGGCGAGACCTTCGGAAGATCGCTCTCGTACGCCCTGAAGGATATCGCCGGGGATGACGCGGGAGGCGGCCTAAGCGACCTGTTCACGCATCTCGGCGCCGCCGTTTACCTAATGGATGCGATCGACGATCTTGACGAAGATTACGTGAACGGTACATACAATCCATTGCTGGATGATGAAAAGGAGTTCAGGAACAAGATGCAGTTCATAAACGAGAACCTTTACGGGCTGTCGGACTCCCTCAGCACGGTCATCGGCAATCTGCAGTCATCCTATTCCGTCATAAGAAAGGATCTGGCCTTTGATAACGGAGTATCGGACAACATAGTATACCACGGCATACCGGATTCGGCGAAAAGAGTCTTATCCGGCTCCGGCGAAGCCAAAGCCAGCATCAAGAATGCATTTGACAGCCGCAAGAAAAGGAATGCGTCAAACTGACCTTCTTCCCGACGGGTCGTAGTCGGAGCAGACGCTCAGAATGTACGTCTCTTCTCCCGTGATCATGCAGAGCGTCCTCCCGCCGGCCGTCTTCAGATTATTGCAATTCTCGCAGGAGCCTGGCCTGTACCTTTCGCACGAACTGCCGCTGTCGGTGGGGATACCTTTCAACAAACATACCCAGCTGCCCTCCGAATGGATGCAGAACCTGCATGTGCGGCATTTTTGGTAGTTTTCGTTGCTCAAAGGATCACGTCCCCGCGGTCGATCCTCATCATGTGGTATCTCCTTATCTCCCCCTTCCTTTTCTCGCAAGGAAGCTCGATATCCGCCACATGCCTATAGTTGCACTTTTCGAGGCATCTCCTTGAACCGTGATTCTCGGAGTCGCACCTCGCCTGCACCCACAGATAATCCGTGCTGCGGAAGATGTACGAGGTCACCGCTCTCACCGCCTCGGTCATGTAGCCTTTGCCCCATTGGTCCTTTGATAAACAATACCCCAACTCGCAGTACCTCTTCTCCGGGAAGTCCTGGACAGCTGTTATGCTGCCAATGGGTTCCTGTTTCAATGTGATGCACCAATCCAGCGACCCGTATTCATACAGCTGCACCCATTCTTTTATGATTGCCTCCGATTCCTCGACAGACCTGTGGGGGTTCCACGTTGCGAATTCTGTCACATCCGGGTCGGACATCCAGTTCTCGTACGCCCTTTCAGCATCGGCAACGACGAACTGCCTCAGATGAAGATTGGATGTCTGTATCGGGAATGTCCGGATCACCGCATCACCCGTCCGGTATCTCGATGGAAAGGGACCTCATCACTTCCAGCGCCTTTCTGTGAAGGTCCTCGTCATAGCTTGCGGCGCATT
>JAKQBQ010000111.1 GCA_029574055.1 Methanobacteriota archaeon | reverse complement strand
GGCATAGGCGCCGACATATTCAACGAGTTTGCAGTGAAAAACCTGTTCCTCGCAAAGAAAAGGCCGTTCGACATGGCGCTGTCAGTGGGAGTGAGCGACAAGAGGATGATGGAAAAGATAGCCGTCCTGGATGAGAATGCGGACAAGCTGATCAAAGCGTTCCTCCCGGGCCCCCTTACCGTCATAGTAGAGAAGAAGCCGGATGTGCCGGACCTTGTGACAGCGATGTCGAGGAAAGTAGGCATAAGGATGCCCGACCACCCGGTTGCGATGAGCATCATAAAAAAGACCGGGCCCATTGTGGCCACCTCGGCGAACGTCCACTCTCATCCGGACGCTACGGACGTGGAGGCCGCTGTGAAGGACCTCGGAAGATCCGTGGAAATGTACATCGATTCCGGCCCCAGCCAGCTTAAGAAACCCTCAACCATCGTCTGGATAATGAACGGCGAAGTGGAGATCGTAAGGCAGGGGGCCATCTCCGCAAAACTCATAGAGGATGTTCTGAAATGCTGACCATCGACGAACTATCCAAACTCAGGAAAGCGGGGGAAGTGGCCTCTGCGGCGAGGACCTTGGGAATGGATATGGTCGGGGAAGGCGTCAAGCTGTACGACGTGGCGCAGGAGGTCGAGGGGTACATAAGATCGAAAGGCTGCTGCCTGGCGTTCCCCTGCAACATAAGCATCAACGAGGTCGCCGCCCACTACACTCCATGCATCGATGACAAGAAAGTATTCGAGGTCGGCGATGTTGTCAAGGTGGATTGCGGCGCGGAGCTCGACGGGTTCGTCGGGGATACCGCGGGGACCGTCGAGGTAGGCACGAAGAAATACGGCGCCCTCATAGAAGCATCAAAGCGCGCAAGGGACACCGTGGCGGAGTTCGTGGGTGCCGGGACGCCCATCGGCGAGATAGGCCGCATAGTGGAAATGTGCATGACCCAGGCAGGGGTCAAACCCATAACCAATCTTTGCGGCCATCAGATAAAACAGTACAACCTCCACGCGGGCGTATCGATACCGAACTACTACGACGGGAATACGAACAGGCTCATGCCCGGAATGGTGGTGGCGATCGAACCCTTCGCCACCAACGGGAAGGGGATCGTCATGGACGGCCCTCCCGGGAACATCGTCAGGATATTGAGGGAGAGGAGGCTCGCAGACCCTAAAGCGCAGGAGTTCTTCGAGTACGCCAGGAAGGAATTCAAGACATTCCCCTTCTGTGCCAGGAGCTGCGATTTCCCCGATGCGGAGAAGCATGTGAAGAACCTGGTCAGGCACGGCGCGCTCTCAAGCTATCCCCAAATGATAGAAGCGAAAAAAGGAATGGTCTCTCAGCACGAGCACACTTTCTATATCGGCGCAGAGAAGGCGGAAGTCACTACGCTCCCGTAAAGCTTTATTAATAATCGGTTGCTACACACCCAAATAGGCCGATGTTGCCAAGCCTGGTCAAAGGCGATGGACTCAAGATCCATTCCCGTAGGGGTTCACCGGTTCGAATCCGGTCGTCGGCACTACTCCCTCACCCAGCGATCGGGATCCTCCGTTCCCGGCTGACGCGGCGGGGTCCCGAACATATTACGCATACCTTATCATCCCCGCCTTTCCTATATAATAACCTTTAATAAGGATGAGACAATCCTCAGCCTGACGTAAACTCAGGACCCGTCTCAGACGAACACTGAGAGCGCATCCTAAAGGACAAGCGCTTGAGCACATCCCCAAGGGGAACATTTACGGAGGAATCAAAATGGCGAAACCAAAGAAGGAAGCGCCGAAAGCTGAGGACGAGAACTTCAACTTCATCGTTCGTATCGCAAACAGCGACATCGACGGTCATAAGAGAACGGTGATCGGGCTCCAAGGCATCAAAGGCGTAGGAAAAAGGGTATCACAGATCGTGGCAAGAAGGGCCAACGTTGATCCCACGACAAAGATCGGAACACTTTCTGACGAGAAGGTCAAAGAGCTTGAAGCTCTCGTTTTGACATACTATGAGTATGCCCCATATTGGGCTGTCAACAGGCAGATGGATTATGAAACGGGAGCGGACATGCACCTGATCGGCAACGACCTCGACATGATCCAGAAAGACGACGTCAACAGAATGAAGATGATCCGCTGTTACCGCGGAATAAGGCACGAGACCAAACACAAGGTCAGAGGTCAGAGGACCCGTTCCAACGGAAGGAAGGGTCTCACGATCGGTGTCCAGAGGAAGTCATCCTGAGGTGGTATGAATGGGAGACCCGAAATTCTCACGCAGATCGTATGACACGCCCTCCCACCCTTGGCAGGGAGAGAGGATAAAGAGAGAGGTGGAGATCGTCCGCGAATACGGCCTTAAGAACAAGACCGAAGTGTGGAAGGCTCAGACCATCTTGAGAAACTTCAGAAAACAATCCAGAGAACTGCAGGCCCGCCTGAGGGGCGGGGACGCGCAGGCGAAGATCGAGGCCGACGCGCTCATAAAGAAATGCGCGCGCATGGGCCTGCTGCCCGTGACCGGCGCAGACCTCAACGATGTGCTGATCCTTACGGAAAGCGACATCCTTTCGAGGAGGCTCCAGACGGTCGTCTTCGAGAAAGGGCTGGCAACGACCGTGAAGCAGGCAAGGCAGCTGATCACCCACGGCCACATACACATAAACGGCCACAGGGTGACGGTCCCCGGATACATCGTCAGCAGGGAAGAGGAAGCATCCGTTGTATACAACGACGCATCGCCTTTCACCGATGAGATGCACCCGATGAGGATATCTGCGGAACAGGCGGCGGCGAACGCTGCCGTGAAGGCCGAGGAAAGGGAGAAGGCCGAAAGGGAAGCGGCCGCCAAAGCGAAGGCTGACGCGGAAGAGGCAGGGATAACAATAGAGGACGGTGAGATCTGATGACGGCAAAATGGGGAATAGCGAACATATTCGCAAGCTACAACAACATAATGATCACCCTCACTGACATAACCGGCGCCGAGACCATAGGCAAGGTCACCGGCGGAATGGTGGTCAAACAGGCGAAGGACGAATCTTCACCGTACGCCGCGCAGAAAGCGGCAGAGAAGATAGCCGAGGTCGCCAAAGAGAGGGATATAGTCGGGATACACGTAAAAGTGCGTGCGCCCGGCGGAAACAAATCAACATCGCCCGGGCCCGGCGCCCAGGCAGCGATCCGCGCCCTTGCGAGGGCCGGACTCAAGATCGGACGCATAGAGGATGTGACACCCATCCCGCATGACGGTACCAAGAAGAAAGGCGGTCGCAGAGGGCGCAGGGTCTGAGGAGGCACTCCCATGGAGATAGAGATACTCGAAATGGAGGAGACGAAAGGCAAGTTCATACTGAAGAATTCGTCTCCCGCCATGGCGAACGCGCTCAGAAGGACCATGCTCACCGACATCCCGAAGATGGCCATAGACAAGGTGGAGTTCCACCTCGGCCCCATCATGGTGGATGACAAAGAGTATGAGAGCGTGACGCCCCTTTTCGATGAGATCGTCGCCCACAGGCTTGGGATGGTACCCGTGCCTACGGATCACGAGCTTTTCACTTTCCAGGAGGAATGCTCCTGCGGAGGAGAGGGATGCCCCAGCTGTACGATAATGTACAGCCTCAACAAGATCGGGCCGTGCACGGTGCTTTCCGGCGACATGACCCCCCTCGGGAATCCGGATCTTGCCGTAAAAGATCAGTTCATCCCCATATCTGAGCTCACA
>JAKQBQ010000107.1 GCA_029574055.1 Methanobacteriota archaeon | reverse complement strand
AATTAAACCACTTTAGTGGTTTAATATATATTATTAAAACAAAAAGTTTGCGGCAATCCCGAAAGAAAGGTCCCCGCCGATCGAAAAGGAATACCGAAAAATGTCTCAATTTTCCTTCAAAAAATTACCGAACACAGTTCAGAAAAAGCGTAACTATTTAATCGAAATGCCGATTGTCCTATACCGCCTGGCAAGATATACCGGGCAAAAGAGGATTAGCGATGATAAAGCAGGTCCGTGCGAATTATGATGCACCGGTTATTGAAAAGGAGATCCAGGCTTTCTGGGAATCCACCAAGGCTTATGAGAAGACAAAAGAACTGAGGTCGAGCGGAGAAAAATTCCACTTCCTCGACGGCCCGCCGTATACGACGGGTTCCATCCACTTGGGGACGGCGATGAACAAGACCCTGAAGGACATTATGATCAGGTACTTCAGGATGAAGGGCTACAACGTCCGCGATCAGCCCGGATTTGATATGCACGGACTTCCCATCGAGGTCCAGGTGGAAAAAAAGATAGGCGTCCACTCGAAGAAGGAGATCGAGGAGATCGGCATCGACAAGTTCGTGGATACATGCAAGAAATTCGCCAGCGAGCTCAGGGAGAGCATGACCGACCAGTTCAAACAGCTCGGGGTTTGGATGGATTGGGACAACCCCTATCAGACGTTGAAACTCGATTATATCGAATCGGCATGGTGGACGGTCAGCCGCGCGTATGAGAAAGGGCTTCTCGGGCCGTCCAGCAAGGTCGTCTCGTGGTGTCCGAGATGCGAGACGGCTCTCGCGGAAGCCGAGATAGAATATTGGGACGAGACCGACCCGTCGGTGATTGTAAGGCTTCCTCTAACTGAAACAGAAAGATCCCCCATACTCACCCGTATGATCGGGTGCTCGAGTATGCTGCCGGATTTTTTTAAATCGCGCAACGCATCCCTTTTGATATGGACCACCACTCCGTGGACCCTTCCGTCCAATATGGCCGCCGCTATACACCCTCGTCGCGAATATGCAATGATCAGGCTCTTCGGGAAAGATAAAGAAGAGCATGTGGTGTGTTTGCACTCTCAAGCGGAGTATATTGCAAAGAAGGGAGGCTACGATGGGTTTGAGGTCCTCATAAAAGCACCGGGAACATAGCTCGAAAGCATAGAATACATACCGCCCTTTGACATAATAAAACTCGATGAGTCCGAGAAATACGGCTGGATCTTCAGAATACTGGATGCTGATTATGTAGAGGAGGATAACACCGGTGTTGTGCACACCGCGCCCGGTTTCGGCCCGGATGATTATGAGACCGGGAAAAGACACGGCATAAGGCCCTTCTGCCCGGTGGACGAGTCCGGAAGATTCACCGACGAATTCCCGATGATGGCAGGGAGGAAGGTCAGGGCGTCGAACGATGAGATCATAAAGCATCTGGATGAAAAGGGATTGATCTTCAGCTCTGAAAAGATAAAACACAGATACGGACACTGCTGGAGATGCAAGACCCCCATCATATACAGGAACACCCGCCAGTGGTTCATTGACATGCCGAGAGTGAAGGACAGGATGCTTGATGAGATCGACCGCGTAGAGTGGGTGCCGGATTGGGCGGGAGAGGCCAGAGAGAAGAACTGGGTCGAGGGCGCGAGGGAATGGTGCGTATCGCGCCAAAGGTACTGGGGCATACCGATGCCGGTGTGGGAGTGCGAATGCGGAGAAAAGCACGTCGTAGGACAATACAGCGGCCTCCGCGAAGGCAAAGGGTACAAAGAAGGAATGGACACCCACCGGCCGTGGATCGATGAGGTCACGTTCACATGCAAAAAATGCGGATCGGAGATGCGCAGAGTGAAGGACGTCCTCGACGTGTGGTTCGATTCCGGAGTGGCCGCATGGGCTCAGATGGGATACCCTGCAAAGAAGGAGGAGTTCGAGACCTGGGGATTCGGAAGGTCCATAATAGAAGCGCACGACCAGACCAGAGGGTGGTTCTACACCCAGCTGGGAGCCGGAGTGGTCTCATTCGACCGCGCTCCGTATGATGAAGTGATGATGCACGGCTGGGTGCTCGACCCGAAGGGGCAGAAGATGTCGAAATCCCTGGGAAACGTCATAGAGCCGCTGGATATAATAAACGAGCTGGGAGCCGATTCTTTAAGGCTGTATCTGATAAAAGCGAACGCGCCCTGGGAAGATACGGCGTTCCAGAAGGACGGGCCGAAGAATGCCAGAAAGATACTGAACACATATTGGAATGTGGTGAACTTCGCCTCCACATACATGAACATAGACAATTACGATCCGTCAGCCCACACGCTGGAAAGCGTATCCAAGAACCTCAGGGACGAGGACAGATGGATGCTGTCGAGGACCGAGAAGGTCAAAGAGGCGGTCACCCTTGGACTTGAATCCAGGGAACTGCACAAGGTCGCGAGGGCGCTTGAAGACTACATCATGGAAGACCTCTCCCGCTGGTATGTCCGGTTGGTAAGGGACAGGAGCTGGAGCGAGGGGGTCGATTCCTACGACGACAAGATGGCGTCGTATTTCGTCCTGCATTATTCCATAATGAGCACCGCCCTGCTCCTTGCCCCCCTTACTCCGCACATTTCGGAGGAGGTATACCGGCACATGGGCGGGACCAAGCCGTCCGTGCACATGGAGGATTGGGTGGAGTGCCGCGAGTCGCTGATAGACGGGGACATCGAGTGGAGCATGCAGCTCATCCAGAACATCATCGAAGTGATCGCCGCAGAGAGGGCAAAAATGGGAAGCAAGCTCAGGTGGCCCCTGAAACAGATATACATCAAGAGCAGCGATGATGATAATGCCTCCATTTCCGTCTTTGAAGATGTCCTGATGCAGCAGGGCAACATCAAGCAGATCAAGTACATTACATCCGACAAGGCAGCCGGATCGCTGGAAGGCGTCGAATTCGACGTCGGAAAGCTGTACATCGACTTCGAGGTCACGCCCGAGATCGAGGCTGAAGGCTACGCGAGAGAGCTCATAAGAAGGATCCAGCAGATGAGGAAGGACATGAAATTGAACGTAGAGCAGTACATCAACTGCGACGTCAGCGCCGAGCCTTATTTGGTAAGCCTTTTCGGCACATGGACGGAGCATATATCGGCAGAGGTCAGAGCGAAGAAGCTTGTCTTCACGGACAGCCCCGGAGGGGACGAGATAAAGACCTGGGATGTGACCGGAAAGGACATAACCATCGGCATAAGCTCCGCGGAGCAGTAAAACGGGGCTCACGCCCTCATTTCATACTTTCCAACATTCTTTTGACGACATCGTTCGTCTGCGGGACGATAGAGGCGTCCTTCTTTATCTCGCTTGGGGATATCCACTCGCAGCCGACGTTCTCCTTATTGAGCACGGGAGCCTGGCTGCCGATCCTGAACAAGAAGGGATACACTTCCCAGACAATGTCCCCTTCTCTCACATATATCGGAGGAAGAGATGCGTCTGCTTTTGATACTTTGATCTGCGTCTCTTCCATTATCTCCCTCGGCGCGGCATCCTCCGGCTTTTCTCCGGCCTCGATCTTGCCTGCGACGAGCGACTTCCTTCCGGGGAACGATCTTGCGGAATCCGGGCGCTGAAGCATCAGGACCCTGCCGTCATCATTGAGCAGCGCCGAAGACACCACGCCTATGGTCTTTGTTCCCTTTATCTCGACCGTCCCCTTGTCTCCATCGACGACGACCCTGTCGCCTTCCATGAAGACGTCTATATCGATCCCGTCCACCATGGGTATGGATGATATCACTGCTCCCGTGGTGACTATAGTTTCCGCAGTTCTGTTCACCACTGCCGCAGGCGCCTTGCCGTGGATCATGAGGTCATACATAACGAAGGATCCGACAGTGCTTCCTTTGCCTGCATAGAACACGAAAACCTTCCCGGCGATGTTCCTTCCGTCGTTGTTAAGCTCGCCTGTGGACGCGTTCACTCCCCCGAGGAAGCTGAAGGTCCCGTCAATCTTCACAACCTCCCCCTCCGCTCTTCCCGGGGAGATCGCCCTTCCCTGCATCATATCACAACCTCCATAAGCTTGGAGATGTCCATGCACGCTACCTCCTGGGAACACAACGTCGGGAGATAATTGCCGGCTTTTGCGGAATTGGTGCCTGTTCTTTTGAATACCCCTTCTATGGGCGCGACCACCATGCATGTGTCGGCCAGCACCGGGCCGAATTCTTCCATGATCTTCACTTCTTCGGCGCATTCCTCGCGCACTTTGGATGATGTGCAGAACCAGATCTCGATATCCTTGTTCTTCTTTTTCTTTCCTTTCAGGAAAGCGGCTATGTCCTTCATCTCTTTGCGGCTGAGATGCGGGCAGCCGAGAGCTATCAATTGAACATCATCTGCCGTGTTCAGCTTATCGTATGCCTCTTTGAGCTCTTTTTCACCTATATGGATGACCTCAAGGCCGCTTATGTCGTAATTCCCTGCCTCGGGGGTGACATCTTCCACATGATACATCGCAACGGAACCGGATGCCGCCATGGCGGCGGACATTGTCTTTGCGTCATCCACCGTTGGAGCGATGTTCCTGAAATATGGTATGCCGCCGCCGATGGCCATCCCCACGGCCTGCCCGAGCATGGAATAGCTGAACACGCTCCCGTCGATATCCGCATCGACGATCACCGAAGGTTTCCTGTTCTCCATTATATGCAGCCCATAGTTCGCCGTTTTGCCGATGATAGCGGATGCTAACGCGCCCGGTCCCCCCTCTCTATTGGTCCTTGCTCCTATGTACGAATTAACGAAGGAGAGAGCGGAGGACTCCGCCCATGCGACGTGGTCTCCCATGGAAGGCACGTTGTCTCCGAGATAGGGGGTGCACGAGCAGGTCGCCGCTACCCCGATCTTCTTGTATAGCTCGATTATCTTCAGCTGTTTCTCTGCGAACGCGGGTGAGATGTGCATCTCTTTCCATCTGTCCCTATCCATCCCGATCGGGTTCAGAGTGGATGGGACCGAGACCCTCGCCCCTCCTTTGACAACGTCCTCCAGATACTTCAGGCCCCCATCCCCGATGGTCTTGTAAGAAGCGCCTGACAGGTGGGCAGACGTAATGTCAATGAGATCCTCCGCGCCGTATATCTTGCCAAGCGCCACGACGAGCTCCATGGCCTTCCTGCTGCTCTCGCCCTCTTCGCCGGCGAGCACGCCCTCTTCGTCCCTGGTAAGATACATAATGGAGTAATAGAAAGGTCATTAATCAATTTATTTGACGGCCAGATGCCTCAGGCAGAACGGCAGGTTGCCTTTCTCGTCCCTGTGATAGGCGACGCACTGGCTGCACATGCCGTGGCGGGGGCATTCGGTCTTGGGGCAATTGCAATTCACAACAGGTTCGGACGACATAGGAACAAAATGAACAAATAAAGTGAAAATTTAAAAGGTTTTCATTCAGTCCGACCGAGTATCGCTACTCACGGTCTCTTGAATATGTCTGTCAGTCCGCCACCGGCGATGATTGACGCACCCGCGAGTATCGAGGCTGCGACCGCGAGGTAACTCACATTCACATCGCCTTCAGCGACGAGCCCTGCACCGAAGTAGATAATAACCGCAAGAATAAGGAAGAATATAATTGCGAATATTATGTACAGGATCAACGCGATGATTGCATCGACTATTGCTTTTTCATCCATTCTAACACTTTCCTGCCTCATCGAGGCTGAGTTGTAAATCGGCATAAGATACATATGTATTTATCTACGGTTTTGCGGAAAAAATCATTGTCTGGGTTATTTGGTCTCGTGTTTCTTGCATATTTAAACCGCTGCAGAATGCCCAAACTAAAGGCCTACAGCTATTGTCGAACGCCTGAATACGACATTCCGCAAAGAGCATCTGTACCGTTCTGAGGGGACCCGCGGTATCGATCCCACCGCACCGCAAGCACATATCGCTGCGGTGCAAAATGAGAGAAATAGAGAGGATCGTTCCATTTCCAAAACCCGAATGTTCAGTCAAATAAACTTTTAGCATGAAATGTTAAATATAATGTGTAAAACATACTACATATTGTTGGGTTTACACTACAAAGACAATGGAGGAATGATAAAATACCGCAAAATACCGTCGATTATGCCGGAAGATCTGAACGCAGCGAGTATTATCCTTGGGTCAAAAATGTGGTCATAGTCAACAACGTAAGGAAACTCCGGTTCTTCGCAGGCGAGATGACGCAGCAGGAGCTGGCGGAAAGGGTGGGGGCATCCCGATCGACCATTATCGCCATCGAGTCCGGGAAATGCTCTCTGTCATTGGAGCTTGCGTTCAAGATCTCGAACGTCTTCGGAGTGCCCATAGGCGACGTCTTTGAATGCGTTATCGTAGAAGAGCAAGACAATGATTGAACGATCTGCGTCCCCCAACTCCTTAAGATAGGGTGTTCAGCATCTCTATGAACGCGTCCGAAGGGGTGAATGAAGGTTTCTTTCCCGAAACATAGCTCAGCGGTTCATATTGACCTTTGTGATACCAATATATC
>JAKQBQ010000101.1 GCA_029574055.1 Methanobacteriota archaeon | reverse complement strand
CTCTTCCGATCTCTCTCCGCTGCGCCCGAGAGTGCCTGGAGGCCTATATCGTAGGTCCCGCCGTCGCCGGCGAAGGTCACGAACTTCACATCCTCTTTCACCTTGCCCTGCCTCTTCAGGGATTTGTATGCGGTCTCCACTCCTGCGCATGTCGCCGCGGCGTTGCCGAAGGCTGTGTGGATGTAGGGGACCTTCCAGGATGTGTACGGGAATATTGTCGTTGAGACCTCGAAGCACCCCGTGGCGCATGACACCACCACATCTTTCTCGGTCCCCATGAGTATCTGCCTCGCGATTATGGATTCCGAACATCCGGCGCACAGCCTGTGGCCGCTTGCCAGCCTGACGGGTATCTTGTTGACTTCCTTTAATGATATAGTGCTCATTCTTTCACCCCGAAGTAGTTGATCCTCTTTGCTTTCCCGCTCTTGACCTCTCTGAACACATCCGCAAAGTCCGAGACCATGGTGTCCACTCCTCCGAGGCCGTAGACGTAGTTGTACATCTTCGGCATGGTGTCGTTCTCGAGCGCGGCAGTTACTATCTCAGGGAACATGGGGCCGTATGCCCCGACGCTCAGATGCTTATCCATAACGATCACCGTCTTCTTCCCTTTCATGAGCTTTGCGAGGTCTTCGATTGGCCAGGGCCTGAAGAGGCGCGGCATTGCCACCCCCACCTTCTTTCCCTCCCTGCGCAGCTGGTCGACGGCTTCCTTCATCGTTCCGAATGCGGATCCGAGTATGATGGCGATGCATTCCGCATCATCGCACTTGTATTCTTCAATGACGCTGTACTTCCTTCCGGATATCTTCTCGAACTCCTTGAAGACATCTTTCGTCACTTTGAGCGCGTTCTTCATCCCTATCACGGTTTGGTATTTGTGGGGGTAGTAGAACATCGGCCCGTCCATCAAGTTGTGGGAGACCGGCTTCTTCACATCAAGAAGAGGGTACAGGGGCTTGAACTCCCCAACGAACTTCTTAACATCATTTTCATCCAGAGGGGTTATCCTCTCTACCGCGTGAGTCAATATGAAACCGTCAAGGTTGACGAGTATCGGCAGCTGGACATCGTGATGCTCCGCTATCCTGGTAGCGATTATCATCATGTCGTACGCCTCCTGGACGTTCTCGGAGAACAGGGACAGCCATCCGCAGTCCCTTGCGGACATGACGTCGCCGTGGTCGTTGTGGATGTCGATGGGCCCGCTGAGCGCCCTGTTGGCGACCGCCATTACCAGCGGCACCCTCATGGATGACGCTATCGGCAGCATCTCCCACATGTACGCGAGACCCTGCGACGCGGTGGCCGTGACGGTCCTTGCTCCCGTAGATGAGGATGTTGTGCAGAGTGTGAGCGCGCTGTGCTCGGATTCGACGCATATGAACTCCGTCGTCACTTCTCCGTCGGCCACATATTCGGCGAATTTCTCCACGATTATGGTCTGGGGCGTGATGGGGTATGCCGCGCACACGTCGGGGTTGATCTGTTTCCATGCAAGCGCAACTGCGCTGTCCCCGTTAATGGCAATATCTTTCTGCTTCATCTTAATCCCCCTTCATGGTTATCGCGTCCTTGGGGCAGACCTTCGCGCATATGCCGCAGCCTTTGCAGTGCGACAGTTTCAATCCCGCGATCTTGCCGTCCTTGGTAAGGATGCTGTCGTCGGGGCAGAAGATCCAGCACGTAAGGCAGTCGATGCACTTCTCTTTGTCCAGCACAGGGACCTGGCTTCTCCAGTCGCCTGTCTGGAATTTCTCGGAGTTCCCGGGCTCTATGACGCGGTCTCCGACGATCATGCTGTTGTGATCGGCCATGTTGACCATCATCCCACCTCCTCGAACGCCCTCTTGAGGGCCGCCACGTTCTGTATTATCGCTTTTTCTTTAAGCTTGCCCTCGAATTTCGCTTTCATATGCTCCTCCACCTCGCCATAGGGGACGATCGGCCTTATTTTGACCAATGCCCCCAGCATCGAGGTGTTGACCATCGGGCGGCCTATCTCTTCAATGGAGATCTTCGTCGCGTCCACGGCATGGCATTCCGCATCCGTGCCTATCGCCTTCTGAAGCTCGGCTGATGTGCCGGGATAGTTCGCTATGATCGTCCCTCCTTTCTTGAGTCCCTTGGCAACGTCCACCTTTCCGATGAGCGTGGGGTCGATGACTATCACAATATCGGGCTCATAGACCTGCGTATGAACCCTTATGGGGCCTTCGGATATCCTTGCGAATGCTCTTATGGGGGCCCCCATCCTCTCCGGTCCGAACTCCGGGAAAGCTTTGACGTATTTCCCGGTGTGGATGGATGTCTCGGCGAGAATCTCGTTTGCCGTAACGACACCTTGCCCCCCTCGTCCGTGCCAACATATTTCTGTATCCATGTTGAATCAACAAAAGTACCGAATACCCGTATCTGATTTAAAACCTTCCTTGTTGCCCATTATCTTTTCCATTAATCATCTTTTTCTTTCCGTTTTATTTCAAATTATAAAGGATTATTTTCGAATTTCGAATAATTATAGACGCTTTCCGCACATCCCTATTTTGGCAGACATACCAAAAAGATAGTAGGTCGCCTGCGGGGTCCAAAAAAGCATATTATAATGAAACTGATACCGATACCTGGTGACAGGGCAGCGGTCCTTGATGAAAACTTCTTCCAAGAGTGTATTGCCATGGACAAGAAGATAGTAGATGTTAACGAACTGCGCGTGGATGATATCCCCTATGTCGGGGGAAAGGGGGCGAACCTCGGCGAGCTTACATCGGCCGGCTTCCCGGTACCGGGAGCATTTGTCCTTACGACCGTTGCTTATGATTACTTTTTAGAGAAAAGCAAGATCCTTGAAAGGATCGAAAAAGAGCTAAAGGGGATCGACAGGACATCCGATCAAAGCCTTACCGATGCTTCCAAACGCATAAGGGCGCTTTTCGAGACCTACGATATACCCGATGACCTGAAGAAAGAGATCGTCTCCAACTACAGGATGGTGGTCCCCAGGGGGACTGTGGGGTTCGTTGCGGTGAGGTCCAGCGCGACCGCCGAGGACCTTCCGGATGCAAGCTTCGCCGGACAGCAGGAGACCTTCCTCAACGTAAGCGGGGAAGAGGACCTCTTTGACAAAGTGCGGAAATGCTGGTCCTCCCTTTTCACGGCAAGGGCGATATCGTACAGGGAGAAGCAGGGATTCGCCCACTCGAGCGTCAAGCTCGCCGTGGTTGTGCAGAAGATGGTGAACTCCGAGATATCCGGCATAATGTTCACGGTGGATCCCCACAGCGGCGCGAAGAACATCATCATCGAGGCCGGGTACGGCCTCGGAGAGGCGATTGTGGGAGGGGAGGTCACCCCAGATACTTACGACGTGGACAAATCCAAAATGGCCATCACGAAAAAAAGGATCTCCACTCAGAAATGGAAATACGTCAGAGGGCCTGACGGCGGATGCCTGAAAGAGGACGTCCCCGCCGGCGAGGAGAAGAAACAGAAGGTAGAGGACCGCCGCATCCTGGAGATAGCGGAGATCGGCCGCCAGGTGGAGATACACTACCAGAGGCCGATGGATATGGAATGGTGCATTGAAGACAACAAGGTGTACCTTGTGCAGGCAAGACCTATAACAGCGGTCGGGAACTTCGCAAGCAACGGCAAGGCCGATGCCAGCGGCGAGGATGTCCTCCTCACCGGACTCGGCGCGAGCCCCGGCCTTGCGACCGGCACCGTCAGGATATACGAAGAGAGCATGAGCCTCGACGTGGTCAAGGACGGGGATGTCCTTGTAACAAAGATGACCATGCCCGACATGGTCCCCGCCATGAGCAGGTCGGTGGCCATCGTCACCGACGAGGGAGGGATGACCTGCCACGCCGCCATCATATCGAGAGAACTGGGGACGCCCTGCGTCGTAGGGACGGGGAGCGCCACCACCACCCTGAAGGACGGGGACGTGGTCACCGTCGACGGGACCACCGGTACCGTGTACAGAGGGGAGATAAGGAAACAGCAGGATCCCAGAGGCCATGCCGCAGAGCCCGTCTCCGCCGAGATCGTGCCCACCACCGGCACCAAGGTGATGGTGAACATGAGCATGCCCGCGAAAGCGGAGGAGGTTGCGAGACTTCCGTGCGACGGCGTAGGCCTCATGAGAAGCGAATTCCTTTTCACCAATTACATAGGGGAGCACCCCTGCGCCGTCATAGACGAAGGGAGATCCGAAGAATTGATTGACAAGCTCGCCGACGGCATGTCCAAGGTCGCGAGGGCGTTCTACCCCAGACCCATCATACTCAGGACGTCGGACTTCAAGACCAACGAGTACCGCGACATGAAAGGCGGCGTCGATTACGAGCCGAACGAAGAGAACCCAATGATAGGATGGAGGGGATGTTCAAGATACATCTCCGATATGTACAGGGATGCGTTCATGTGCGAGCTCAAAGCGATAAAGAAGGTCCGCGACGAGTTCGGCCTGAAGAACCTGCATGTGATGCTGCCTTTCGTCAGGACGATATTCGAGGTCGAAGAGATCGTAGGGATGATGAAGACCGTGGGGCTCAACAGGGGGCCCGACTTCAAGCTCTACTTCATGGCGGAGATCCCGGTCAACATATTCATGGCGGAGGAGTTCTGCAAGTACTGCGACGCGTTCTCGATAGGTTCCAACGATCTCACTCAGCTCGTGCTCGGATGCGACCGCGACTCCGACATTTTGGGACGCATGGGATACTTCGACGAGAGGAACCCCGGCGTGAAAGCGGCAATATCCCAGCTTATCAAAGTTGCTCACAAGAACGGGAAGACCGTAGGGATCTGCGGACAGGGGCCTTCGGTGTACCCCGAGTTCGCCGAGTTCCTTGTCGAGGAAGGGATAGACTCCATATCTCTGAACCCCGATACCTTCGTCAAGACCAAGAGGATCATAGCATCCGCGGAACAGAGGATCCTGCTGAAAGGCCTGAGAGACCTTAAGAACGGGCAGTGATCATTCTTTCTTGGATTCGGCGTTCTCGATAAGCCTCTCGTTCAGGCCGTCCGCCTGCTCCTGAGGGAGCAGCATCGTAGTGACCTCCATGAACGGGTGCTTTGCGCCCTCTATAATATTCACGTCATCGAGGGTCTTCAGCCCCCATTTCTCCGCCGTCTTCTCCAGCCCCAGCCTGACGTTCATGTCGTTCGGATCCAACACAATGGCGTTGAACATCTCGAGCCCCATCTTCTTGGCGGCCATTATCCTGTGGTGCCCATCCACCACCAGATACCCGTCCCTCCTCTTGATCACGATGAGTGGCTCGTTCAGCCCCCTCTTTATCTCGTACTGGCGGCCGATCAGCTCATCCATGTAGACCTCTTTTTGAGTTGGGATCAACTCGCTCACCGGAACTTCCTGATTAGATATCTTGAACCTTATCCCGTTCTGCTGTTCCAGCACGCTCTTCACAGACATCACCTTTGCCGGCCGGGACTTCTCTATCTGCGACCTTACGATGTCTATGTTGGAAATGATCCCCACTATCTTCTTCTCGTCGTCCACCACCGGCAGGTTCCTCAGCCCGTATCTGAAAAGCGCCCTCGTCGCATCGTCGATGGACATGGTGGGGACCGCACAAAGAGTGCCGCGGCTCATCACCTCCCTCATCTTCGCATCCGGCCTGTCTATGAATCTCAGCAGTTCCTTTGCCGTGACGAACCCCAAGAGATACCCATTTTCCACTATGGGGAATCCGTGGAAGCTCGAATTAATCATCTTTTCTCTGACCTGCATGACCGTCATGTCCGGAGTTATGGTCTGGACATTCCTTATCATGTAGTCTGCGACTGTCGGGGTCTGCATTATTATCAGTACCTTATCTTGCATGTGAATGAAAAACCCTTTGCAGGTTCGGACATGATTAAATACAGTACAGGCATTACTGCGTATCACGAAGTCTATTATTCGTAATAAAAAAGGAAGAATGAAAATTGGGATCATTTCGTTGATCTCTGTGCTGATCCTGTTTGCGGGGGTGTCCGCTTCTATTCTCGGCGATGCTGCCGACGGGGCCGAACCGACGACGATCACGGATGGTACAGGCGTGCCTTTCACGTATGCCGGTCCCACCGAACACATAGTCACCACAGGATACGGTTCGACGTTGACTGTCGCTATGCTAGGAGAGATCGAGAAGATAATCGCCGTAGATACGTACTCAACATACGAATACACAAAGGACGAACGCCTGAAGGACCTCAATGCGACGAGCGTCGGAAGCTTATACTCGTCTTCCAACAACGACTACATCGTGAGCCTGTTCGTCCAGTGGGTAGACGAGGGCAAGATGAATCTCGATGATACCATCATCCTTACCACATACAACAATTCCCTCGTGCTGCGCGATCTGCTCAACAGCATCGGCTTCAGCAAGGTCCTGGTATACCTTGAGATAACAAGCTACGACCAGGTGGTGGACTTTGTAAGGAGCATGTCCGTCATCGTCACCGGAAAGGTCTCCGGCATAGTGAACGATATGGAGCTTGTCAAGGCTACCATCGATGATGGATTGATGGGGATCGGTGAAAAAGCAAAGGGCCTCAGCACCTGGTACATCTCATCATCGGGATTCACGGTCAACAACAAGGGTTCGATCGCCACCTCTCTGATCGAGACCGCAGGAGGGATCAACGTCGCATACGACCCTTCGATCAGTACGGTAAGGTACGGGGATGCCAGCACCATCGTGCAGATGGTGGAAGCGCATCCCGGACTCGTGATATTCATGTCCAACTTCAGCGGTTCCATAAGCGACTTCAGGAACACCGTGCTCGGTGGCAGAGCCGATGTGCCGGTAATACCGATGGAAGCAAACTGGAACAACTACTGCCCCGATGCCGCCGAGGGGTTATGGGCGGTGGCGTGCGCATTGTACCCGAACCTGTTCGAGGGGCCTGCCCCCCACGATGACGGGCCCTCTGACCCGAACACTCTGCTGTGGGCGTTCGTGGGGATAGTCTCTGTGATCATCATATTCGGGATCGCATACTTCTTCCTGAGGAAACCCAAACGGGTCAAGCGCAGACAGCCCTCGCCCCGCCGCCTGTATTTCAAAGAAAGGTTCAAACCCTCCGATTCGGGCAAGAAAAGGAAAAGGCTCATCCTGACCGCAGCGGCGCTTGCTGCAATAATGATCATCTCCATCCTGCTGGAACTGTCGTGGGCGCCTGACGCCTTATCGCTCAGAGATGTCTGGGATGTGCTCATGGGCAACGGTACATGGGCGAACGACATCATCGTCGGCAGGAATGCCCCGAGGGTCGTCTTCGGGCTGTTCGTGGGCGCCGCCCTGGGGGTCACAGGCGGCGTCATGCAGGCGGTGTTCAGGAACCCTCTGGCATCCCCGTATCTCCTCGGCCTGTCGTCCGGCGCTTCGCTGGGAGCGGCGATCGCCATCCTGTTCTCGATACCGCTCATACCGCTTGCGATAATGCAGCCCGCGCTGGCATTCATTTTCTGCCTGGGGACCATGTTCCTCGTCTACACGCTGTCCAGAGCGGGCGGCAGCGTAAGGACGGAGACCCTCATCCTCGCCGGCGTCGCCATCTCATCCCTAATATCCGCCGCGGTGTCCCTGCTGACATATATCGCGCCGAGCGACAAGATGGGGGACATCGTCTTTTGGACAATGGGAAGCCTTTCCAAGGTCACGTGGTCGGAGATGGCCTTCGCAATTCCTGTCATAGTAGTTGGGACCATCATCATGCTGGCACATTCGAAGAGCCTGAACGCGATGATGCTCGGGGACTACCATGCCATGGATCTCGGGGTAGATGTGAGGGAGGTTAGATTGCTCCTTCTCATAATCTCCTCCCTCGTCGTTGCGGCGGCGGTGGCGTTCGTCGGCGCCATCGGTTTCGTCGGATTGGTCATCCCGCACATATTCAGGCTTCTCCTGGGGCCGGATAACCGCCTCATCCTCCCGCTCAGCGCCTTCGGGGGCGCTGCGTTCCTTATCCTCTGCGACTATGTCGCCCATATCGTCGCGCCCATGTACGGAGTGATGCCCATCGGCGTCGTCACCGCGTTCGTCGGCGCCCCGTTCTTCATATATCTGCTTTCCAAAAAGAGGAGCGAGGTGGGATGGTGAGCATACTCGACGTCGAATCCCTATCCTACCAATACGATGAGAAGGTCGTTTTGGATCAGATCACTTTAAGCATCAAGAAGGGGGAGATAATCGGGATACTCGGACCGAACGGCTGCGGGAAGACCACTTTGCTGAAAAATCTGAACAAGAACCTGAAGCCGCACGGAGGATGCGTCTTGATAGACGGTACGGACATAGACGGCGTCTCAAAGAAGGAGATCGCCCAAAGCGTTGCCTCCGTGCCGCAGTCCAATGAAATTAGGTTTGCTTTTACCGTGAAGGAGATAGTCACCATGGGAAGGATGCCTTTCCAGGAGTCCTTCAGGGGAGAGACGAGCGATGACCTCAACATCATAGAGCAGGCAATGGCGCAGACCGGCCTGACGGAATTCGCGGATAGGTACATCAACACCCTCAGCGGCGGCGAGCGGCAGCGCGCGATAATAGCCAGAGCGATCGCCCAGACGCCGAAGATAATATTGATGGATGAACCGACCCTGCATTTGGATATCAACATGCAGTTCGAGGTCTTGGACCTGATACAAAAGCTATCAAAAGAAAATGACCTGGCTGTTGTGATAGTTTCTCACGACCTCCCGATGGTTACGAGGTACTGCGACCGCATCGTCCTCATCCACGACCACAAGGTGTTCGCTATGGGGTCCCCGGAAGAAGTGCTTACGAGAGAGAATATAAGGACCGTGTTCAACGTCGATGCCGAGCTTGAGAAGGATCCGCGCACGGGGAAGAACACTGTGCGCCTTTTCGGTTCATGCAAAGGGTGAAGCACCTCTGTGTTCCCCGGCAGCCGTTGTAAGGCTGCCGAGGAGTTGGCGGCCTCCGGGATACCCGGAACCGACCCGGCAGGAGGTGAGACCTACACTGATGCATCTCATTTTCCGTATTAAGAATTGACGGGTTCCGCTTTCGGTACTTTCGGCCGATTCGGTGACCTCCACTGTTTAATTTTTAATACTCCCGGCAACCTAATGAGGATTGCCGGAAGTTGGGCAGTTCGGATACGCCGATGGCCCACATCTGCGCATCCGGAACCGACCCGGCAGGAGGCGTATATATGACCCCGACCGGTTCTTACCGGATAAGGATCACCATGATCCTTGGGGATATCAAGATCGTTATCGATCTTGAGATACCTTAATGCATGGTCGAGTGGTTCCCGTTAAGAACCCGGCTCCTTTGGGAGCCGTCATTCTCTCCTTGCGTATATACTACCGTTACCGTATTTAACGATTTATTTGAGGAGTTCCACTTTCGGTACTTTCGGCAGATTCGGTGACCTCCCCTGTTTAATTTTTAATACTCCCGGCAACCTAATGAGAATTGCCGGAAGTTGGGCAGTTCGGATGCGCCGATGCCCCACATCTGCACATCCGGAACCGACCCGGTAGGAGGTGCATATTTGCACAATCTTAACCGGAGGACCCGGATCAGGATTGTTGTTGTCCTTAGGGACATCACGGTCATTATTGACCTTGAAGTTCCTTAAATAACAACCGAGTGGTTCCCGTAAGGAACCCGGTCCCTTCACAGGGGCCGTTAGGCTGCTATTTCCTCCCTTGTGTATATACTGCCGTTGCTGTATATAACGATTATTTCTGAAATATTGACATTTTTCTTCCCTTACTGTTAAATATTATTTCTTATTATCAGAGCATACTGCCCCGGTAGTGTAGTGGCCTATCATGAAGCCCTGTCGAGGCTTCGACTCGGATTCGAATTCCGGCCGGGGCGCTTTCTGTTCCAAGATCTTGAAAGCGGTTGTTCTACCAAAAATTCTTTTTATCAGGTGTGTTACCTACTACCATGCGTTGGATGCTCAGAAGCAAGATC
>JAKQBQ010000099.1 GCA_029574055.1 Methanobacteriota archaeon | reverse complement strand
CCTTGCCGTGAGCCAATCGATCTTGTGGTCGCCCAGATAGAGTATCTCCTCCGGCCTCACGCCGAGGGCCCTCTCGATGTTCTCCATGGCTTTCGGGGAAGGCTTGGACTCCTCATCGGGGAAATCGTCCCTGGCGACAAGCGCGTCGAACAGACCGAGGACATTGCTTCTCCTCAGGATCTGCTCTGCGTAAGCCCGCCCGCCCCTCGTCAGGATGCCTGTCCTGTATCCTTTCCTCCGGATCGCCTCTACGGCCTCTACAGCACCCTCGAACGGCCTGGAAATGTCCATATGTTCCATCTCCACCACCGTGAAATGCTTCGAAACGCGCTTGTGGAGGCGGCTTACGTCATCTTCCCTTCCGTTCTTGATAAGCCACGCGGTCCCGCTGTCGAACTCGCCCTTTGCCCCCTCCGTCCTTACTATCGCCCACTCCGGAACTCCGATATTGATAAGTTCGTCATGGACGGCACCGGCCAGCTTGGCATAGTCGATCTTGGTGTTCATGAACGTCCCGTCCATGTCAAAACAGACCGCTTTGTATCTTTGGTCCAGCGCCATGGTTGAGGATTGCAGTTGTTTTTATTAACTTTAGGGAAGGGAACGGCAGCTGCGGCACCGATGCATCGATACGCAAATTTTTATTTCCTGCTGATGATGGTTCCCCATGGACACGACCTTATATCGGGAGGAGCAAACGGCGGTGCCGCTGTTGTTCATGCCTCTGATAGCTCTGGTCATCATATGCATCGCCGCCTTCGCGGTATATGTGTTCATGGTCACAGAAGAATTCGATATCGGGTCCATTGACGGCATTGCCCTTCTTGCCGCGGTCATATTCGCCATGGCGCTGTTAGTGTTCCTTCTCACAGCCAAGATGAAAGTGACCGTAACATACGATTCGCTGGATGTGGGATTCTCATTCGCCGGGCGCAGGATCACGACGAGTGATACGATAGGTACTGAAGACATGTTGTTCGGCTTCATGAAAGGCCGCGTCGTTCCGACGGGCAATATCCAAAATGTTTCACAGGAAGAGTTCAGAACGGTCAAGCATCTTGCCGGCCGGGGAACAAGGACGCGGAAGAAGGATATCGAGCAGATCTTCGGCAGCGCCCGCAAAGGGCTGCGCATCCACCTCAGAACGGGAAGATCGATATTCGTATGCTCAAAGAACCCGCACGAGTTCGAGAACGCCATGAGGGAAGCTCTTCGAAGCATCAAAAAATGACCGTCCGGAATATGCGCAGATTCTATATATGATGCAAAAATATGGACATTCATGGACACAAAACTCTACCACGAGAATCTGGCCATGGTGTCTCGAACGGCCGCGATAGCGTTGTTCATACTCGTCATCGGCATTTTGGCGTTCTCGCTGTACAGTGCCAGGGCTGATGGGGAGATCGAGTACGGATCGACGGAAGGCATGATCATCGTAGCCTGCACCGCGCTGGTGCTGGTACTTATGGCGTTCACTTTCATGATGAGAATGAAGATAACCGTTACGTACGAATCGCTGAGTGTCGGATACTTCAAAGGCCGTGTGATCCCGATGTACGAGATAACGGACGTTTCCATGGAAGAGTTCAACGCCATCAAGGACTACGGCGGC
>JAKQBQ010000098.1 GCA_029574055.1 Methanobacteriota archaeon | reverse complement strand
CTGTTCAACCGCGACGGCGACGGCAACCGAAGCGCCGACCATCGGGTTGTTGCCCATGCCGATGAGCCCCATCATCTCCACGTGCGCGGGAACGGAGGATGATCCGGCAAACTGCGCGTCTGAATGCATGCGACCATGGTGTCGGTCATGCCGTAGGAGGCGGGGCCGGCGGCCATATTATCGGGATGCAGCGTTCTCCCCGTTCCGCCGCCGGAAGCCACGGAGAAAAACTTCCTGCCGGCCAGAATGCATTCTTTCTTGTAAACGCCCATGACCGGATGCTGGAATCTGGTCGGGTTGGTGGAATTTCCGGTGATGGAAACGTCAACGCCCTCGTGGATCATAATTGCCACGCCTTCGCTCACATCATCGGCTCCAAAACAGCGGACCTTCGATTTCTCTCCCGATGAGAAGGGATGTTCCCCGATTATATTCAGCGTGCCGGTATAGTAGTCGTACTTCGTCTCGACAAGAGTAAAGCCGTTTATGCGGGAGATTATGTATGCCGCGTCTTTGCCGAGCCCGTTGAGTATGACCCGGAGCGGCTCCTTCCTCACCTTGTTGGCGGTCCTTGCTATGCCTATCGCTCCCTCCGCCGCCGCAAAAGATTCATGACCGGCAAGGAAGCAGAAGCACTTCGTATCCTCACGAAGAAGCATCGCTCCCAGATTTCCGTGTCCGAGGCCGACCTTTCTCTGGTCAGCGACAGAACCCGGGATGCAGAAAGCCTGAAGCCCTTCACCTATCTTTTCGGCAGCTTCCGCCGCTGTTTTGACTCCAGCCTTCAAAGCCGCCGCCGCACCAAGCGTATATGCCCAGACAGCGTTCTCGAATGCGATCGCCTGAACTCCCTTGACAATTTTTTCTACGTCTATCCCGCGGGAAAGGCAGAGGGACCTCGCCTCTTCAAGATCGCCGAGCCCTATCTTCTCAAGAAAGGGTTCGATCTGCCCCATTCTCCTAGCACAGCCTTCAAATGTGACCATTATCCTATACCCCCTCTTTACTCTTTACGCGGATCTATCACTTTTGCAGCTTCAGCGAAACGTCCATAGGTGCCGGTGTTCTTCTCCAGCGCCTCTTTCGGATCCACTCCCTTGCGTATGGCTTCCATCATCTTTCCCAGCTGAACGTATTTGTAGCCTATGACCTCATTGTTCTCGTCCAAGGCAAGTTCAGTGATGTAGCCCTCCGCCATTTCCAGATACCTGACTCCCTTAGGAAGGGTCCCGTACATGGTCGCGACCTGGGAGCGCAGTCCCTTTCCAAGGTCTTCCAGGCCGGCTCCCAGAGGAAGCCCGCCCTCTGAAAAGGCGCTCTGGCTCCTGCCGTACGCTATCTGAAGGAAGAGCTCCCGCATTGCGACATTGATCGCATCGCAGACAAGGTCCGTGTTGAGAGCCTCAAGAAGAGTCTTGCCGGGAAGGATCTCCGCGGCCATGGCTGCGGAGTGGGTCATTCCCGAACAGCCGATAGTTTCGACCAGCGCTTCCTGGATGATGCCTTCCTTGACATTCAGTGTCAGTTTGCATGCTCCCTGCTGCGGCGCACACCAGCCCACACCGTGGGTGAAGCCGGAGATGTCCGATATCTGCTTCGCCTCTGTCCACCTTCCCTCCTGGGGAATAGGGGCGGGGCCGTGTTTTGCCCCCTTTGCAACGCATACCATCTCATCGATCTCTCTTGAACATTGCATGTGATTCATCCTCCATAGTGATTTTGTGGATATATTCCCGTTGCGCTCTATAGTCAGGACCTCAGTACTCCCATTCAAACGGGGGACTGCCGGCCTCAGCCAGCCGTCTCTTCATGTCTGCGCATATCTCAGCAAGCGCATCTTCAGTCCGCCCCTCGCACCTTGCGACGAGCACAGGCTGGGTATTGGAGGCTCTTACGAGTCCCCATCCGTCTTTATACACTATCCTGACCCCATCCACGGTTATGGTCTCCAGGCCTTCGGAGAGTGCCCTTTGCTTAACCTTTTCCACGACCTCGAATTTTTTGTCGTCGGGGCAGTCATATCTCGTCTCTGCAGTCGAAGGATATATCGGGATCACGGACATGAGCTCCGACAATTTCCTGCCGCTTTGGGAGAGTATCCTGCAAAGCCTGCCTGCGGCATAGAAGGCGTCGTCGTATCCGTAGTACTCGTCCGCAAAGAACATATGACCGGAGACTTCGCCCGAGAAGAGTGCTTTTTCCTCCCTCATCTTAGCCTTTACAAGAGAGTGGCCCGAATTCCACCATATCGGTCTCCCGCCCAGTCTGAGGACCTCTTCGGGAAGGGCCATCGAACTCTTTACTTCACAGATAGCCACGGCACCGGGATGATTGGGCAGGATCTCCTGCCAGAAGAGGGCCATCAGCCTGTCGCCCCAGATGATCTCACCTCTGTCGTCTACCACACCTATGCGGTCCGAGTCCCCGTCAAACCCCACGCCGAGATCGGCGCCCTCCGCGATGACTGTCTCGATAAGTCTGGGAAGGTTTTCTCTCTTTGTGGGATCAGGATGGTGGTTGGGAAAGGTCCCGTCAGGTTCGCTGTAGAGTTCGATGACATCACAGCCTATCCTCCTAAGGAACTCGGGGGCATATCTCCCTGCCGTGCCGTTGCCCGAGTCACAGACTATCTTAGGTCTGCGCGGTCCCAGCTTTATCTTCGAAATGAGCATGTCCAGATACTCTTCGTCGATCGCCGCAAAGCGAAGTGACCCCGGAATATCTGCAGTGATCATGCGGTCCTCTTTTATTATCCTCATGATCTCCTGTATGTCGTCACCCCAAAGGGTGGCTTTGTCATATGCGACCTTCAGGCCGTTGAATTCCTTCGGGTTGTGGCTTCCCGTCACCATAAGGCCTCCGTCGGCGTCAAGGTGATACATGCTCCAGTAGAACGTCGGGGTCGAGACGACGCCGATATCCGTGACGTTTATCCCGGCCTTCATCATCCCGGCGGCTGCAGCGGCCTTGATCCTTTTCGTCGAAAGGCGGACATCCCCGCCCAGGGTCGCCCTTCTGACGCCCCTGGCCGACAGCCATGTTCCGAACGCTTGACCGACGGACATTACGACTTCATCCGTAAGTTCGGTATCGGCGATACCCCTTATGTCATATTCCCTGAATATGTGCTCCGGCACAAAAGCCATACAGACACCCCCGTTAATGTGGCCTGGTTTACAATTATAGACTAACAGCATGCATTACTCCAGTGACCGGTCTTATTAATAATAGACTTGTTGACAAAGTTCAAATATAATATTTACAATGAGATAATTTCTCCGTGAGAAGTTATAAAATTTTACTGCAAAGAGATGATGACATGGAAAAGATTAGGATCGAAAAAACTACCGCACCAAAACCGAAGTGTGACGTCAGCAAGATAGGGTTTGGGACTGTATTCTCAGATCACATGTTTATCATGGACTACGAAAAGGGAAAGGGCTGGTTCGACCCAAGGATCGTCCCCTTTGCCCCCTTCATGATATCCCCGGCTGCTATAGTGCTTCACTATGCGCCTGAGATATTTGAAGGGATGAAGGCCTACCGCACTCCCGAAGGAAGGGTGCAGCTCTTCAGGCCCATCGAGAATATCAAAAGGATGAATATATCGGCTGAAC
>JAKQBQ010000088.1 GCA_029574055.1 Methanobacteriota archaeon | reverse complement strand
CCTTGCGAACATAGTCGGCATGGGCCACTATTCCGTCGTGGAGCATGCGGTATTCACATTCTCTGCGGAAGGAGTCTCCAGAGCGCTCACCCATCAGCTGGTAAGGCACAGGATAGCCTCATTCTCCCAGCAAAGCCAAAGGTATGTCTCCATCAAGGAGCCTACGTATGTGATCCCGGAGACGGTCAAAGCCGATCCGAAGAATCTTGAGCTGTATGAAGAGATGATGGAGAAGATATGGGAAGCCTATGGGAAATTGGCAGAGACCATACCCGCCGAGGATGCAAGATACCTCCTGCCGAACGGCTGCACCACGAATATAACAATTACCATGAATGCAAGGGAGCTCCGGCATTTCTTCTCTCTCAGGTGCTGCGAACGCGCCCAATGGGAGATAAGGGAGCTTGCGGAGAGGATGCTGGCACTTTGCAAAGAGGTATCTCCTATTTTATTCGCCGATGCCGGGCCGCCGTGTATGAGGGGGCCGTGCCCGGAAGGGAAACTGTCATGCGGACGACCGCGCAGACCCAACAAAGCTTAAATAAGGAATCCACTTAATCGGGGACATATCGGTGAAAGATATGGGAAGAATAAGGCCCACATATATCAAGAGAGTCTCCATCGAGCTTCTCAACAAGTACCCTCAGGCATTCAACAGGGACTTCGAGAACAACAAGGAGATGGTCAACAACCTAACGGACGTTTACTCAGTCAAAATGAGGAACAGGATAGCAGGATACATAACGCGCTATCTCTCACGTCCGGAGATCTGAAACCAATTCCCACACTAGTTTTTCCGCGGAACAATTCGCCCGCGTGGGGTAGCTTGGATATCCTGAGAGATTGCGGATCTCTTGACTCGGATTCGAATTCCGGCGCGGGCACCTATCACTGATCGACAGGCTCATTCCATACACGCTTCACGATCTCCACATCGCCGGGAGGCAGTATCCTGGATATTTCTTCTTCCGGGACCTTGAAGTCCTTCGCTATCTCCCCGGATTTCCTTCCGCTCTTCCCTCTTCCGGGATTAAGCACAAGGTATTTCTCCGAGCCGGAAAAAAGCTCTACGGGCCCGCACATTATCTTCCTGGCACCTTGATAGGATATCTCTCCGATGCCCAATTCCATCTTCAGATGGTGTTCGTAATTCCTTTTGCCCCTTACTATGAAAGCCCCTCTGGGAACGAACTCTCCCGGGTTTGGGGTCTTGCTCACTTGGTCCGGATAGGCCCAGAATGCCGCGCCCTCCGGCATCGCAGCCACCCATGCCTTGGACTGCGTCAGGGCGAAAGTGCAGGCCTCCCTCAGCTCTTCCGGCGTGGCTGCGTACCCATCCTTCAGAACGACCGAGGGGGCGCCGTGCACGTCGGCATGGGCGAACACATCCTTCTCCTTCATATGTTTCTTCACCACGTTGTCGTTGGAGTGGGCATCCCTTCCGGCAATGACCAGTTTCCCGGAGGATGTGATGAACCATTTGTATCTCTCGAACCAGAATTGTTTCGTAGGCTGCACCTTGCTCGCGGCAAGCGCTCTGGCCTTATCGAATCCTTTCTGCTTCTTCTCAAGCTCGGCCACACTCTCTTTCAGTGCTTCCTTCGCCCTTCCCGCCTTCTCTCCCAGATCCTTGCTCTTTTGGTAGATGTCAGAGGCATTGGCATCGATGCCTTTGGTGTAGTCGAGAGTGACCTTCAATCCGGATATGTCTGCGGTCACCTTGTTCTTAGAGGGCTCTATCCCGGTGACGAAAGGGATCTTCATCGCTCCCTCGGCAAGCTTCTCCCACGTGAGTTCTTTGGACTTCTGCCCGAGCACGGTCAGGAGCTCGTTCACCTTTTGGTATTCGATGTAGATTGCATCCGCCCTGCTCTTCAGGTCATCCGCTTCCATCCTATACTCATCCACGGTCTCGGTCTGCTTCTGTATCCTTTTCTTCAGTTTCTCTATTTCGGGGTCTACGTAAGCCTCTTCTTCGGTCTCGACGACCTCTTTCAGAAGAGAGTCGATGGCAACGGACATGCTCTGCACTATCTGAGCTTCGGCATCTTCGTAGATCGTCAGATTCACCGGGGCTACATCCACCACCGACCCGTCCACCCTGAACACTGTGGGCTCGCTGATCCGCACCACGCGTTCGACGATCTCCTTGAGAGACGAGTACATTCTGCCGAGATCCTCGTCGCTGACCTCTCCGGCGGGTGTGTTCTTATCGATCTTCGCTCTTTTGCAGAGCTCCTCGGAGTACTGGCCGCCGAGGTTGACGACTGTTGCCAGGGTCCTCACCGTATCCGAGCCGGAGGATTGGAAGATATTCTTGAATTCATCGAATGACGACGTGATGGGATCAAACCTGCTTTTCGGCATCACATAATCTTCGCCCGGGCGGGTGGAGCGGTCCTTCCATGTCTTATGGGTGAGGCAGTTGACTATCTTCCCGTCCAGGACGAGCAGCACATTCCCGCCCCCGAACATCTCGAAGATAAGGTCATATTTCGCATCGGTCTTGAAGACCTCGGTGACGGTTATCCTGTCGAAGCCCGCCTGGATCGTCTTTCCGATCTTTGCGTTCGTGATATATTTCCTCAGGAATGTTGCGAACGAGGTGGGAGTCTCCGGGGTCTCCGGGCGGGACGGCGACAGGTACAGCCATTTCTTGTCTTTGAAGAAAAGCTCCCTCTTCCCCTCCCCCTGAACATTCAGGCGGAAAAGGACGTTCCCCGCCCCCCAGTGGAATATCTTATCGATGTGCGCCCCTTCCAGCGAGGCCATCTCCGAAACAATGGAGCGGACGTCGAAGGAGCTCATCTCTTTCTTCATGTGGTATGTTATGTAAGCGGTAGTGATAAAGCTTCTTTAACCGAGCGGGCGCGATAATGTATGCAGTTCCAGAAAGATTTATAACAATGTCATCCTTGACTATCACCATAGGCCGCTGTGGCTAAGGGGTATAGCGACGCCTTGGTAAGGCGTAGGGCGTGGGTTCGATTCCCATCAGCGGCTCCATACTTTTCAAAAAGCGACGTTAGGACATCTTATAGAAAACGAAACCCGACCAGATCTTCGGGTAGAAGAACGTTGTTTTCTTCGGCATCCTCGTCCCCTTCATCGAAAGGTTCCAGATGGTCTCAAGGCCGGGGTCGTTCAAGACTATTGCGAGGTCGAATCTCCCGTCGTTCATCATCTTCTTTACGTTGTGGAACTCCGCTTCGTATTCCACGGTGGACTTCCCTTCATCATATCCATAGACGCCTTTCAGGATGGTCTCCTGCACAACGTAGGTATCGAGCCCCCAAACACCATCGCCGCCGCCGCTGTCAGCAAGGAACCGCTTCCCATCCCTGAACATGAGCCCCATCATGTGATCCTTTAAGCCGTTGATCATCCGATCCTCGGAGACCTCTTCGACTTTCAGCGTCTGGGATATCTTCTTTTCGGCTTCTTCCGCAGTGACGTTGGGGGAGTTCACAAGCCTGTGCGTAGGCCAGACGACAAGCCCTTCGTCATCCGCCGCAACGAGTGTTGCGAGGACGTACCCCTTTTTCTCATCGCCGGGGTTCTCCATGGAATAGTTGAGGGCAGTCTCATATCTGTGGTGGCCGTCCGCGATAAGCATTTTCTTGTCTTTGAGTTCGGAGGTTATCCTTTCTTGGACCTCCGGGTCATCGATGATGTGGAACCTGTGGTCCACGCCGCTGTCGTCCATGTATCTGTATATCAACTTCGAAGTGTCCACAGCTTTTTTGTAAAGGCCGG
>JAKQBQ010000084.1 GCA_029574055.1 Methanobacteriota archaeon | reverse complement strand
CCCCGTGTCTTCTACTATATATGAAATAGACATCCAGATCGACGTCAATAAGTGGGTATCTCTGTTCCTTGTGAGCGAACCGGAATGACCTTCAAATAAACTATTTTTAAACCTCTTTATTCTACTTCAAAGTGCGTTTCCAGACTCGCATTACAATTCATAAATGGAAAGAAACTCATTCTCATATGTGTGTATAAATACATCTAAGGTCTCTCTTTATGCAGACGCTACCCTCATGGGAGGAATAGCTATGGGTCACCGCAGAAAAACAAAGAAAGACAGGTCGGGAGCGAGCACATTGTTGGCGGCCGCCGTCGTGATAGTTGTCACGGCGGTCATTGCAACAGGAGCATTCATTTTTCTGTCTGATAGCGATGATGAGGAGATCCTCGCGCCCGGGACTGTGATGAGATACGACATTACAATGGGCGGGAATTCATACGTATCTGACATAAAGATAGTCGGGCAGAATGCCGATGAATATTTCATAATGACAAACGTCGTCGGCGGCACATCGTCATTCACGTACTACGAGCTGATCCCTAAAGGCATACCCAAGGAAGCGGAAAAAGCGGGTTCTGCGGAAATGGAAACCATATACGGTCTGAAGACCGTCGATATTTGGGAGCATACGTATGAATCGTTGGGCATAACCACCGTTACGAAGCAATACGTCGACCCGTCGAATTATCATCTCACGTACAAGTATGAGCTGACGACGGTCCCATGGGGCGCCGAGGTACATACGTTGATCGAGTACGACCCGGTGTGGCAGAAGGCGTACAAGGAATCCGGATCCATCGGTACGAAGTACGAATATTCCGGGGTCTCCCCCACCACAACATATTCCATAACCATCGAGTGCGTCGCGGATTGCTTGGACGGACAGTACGGCATATCCTACGGCAACGGCGTGTTCTTCTTAAGCGGCAGCCCTCAGGGACTGCCTGCGGACGCAGTGTATACGGGAAGGGACGGCGCCCTGTCAAACACCATCGACGGCGACGTTCTTGTTCAGATATGGGTGCACAACAGCGCCGAATACTACCGCGGTTACAACTCCGGCATCATCTACAGGATCTCTTACTTGAACGAGTCCGAAGCAATAGTGAATCTGGAACTCGTTAAGAAAACGGGATGAATGCGGAATAAACGTTCTCTGAGCACCCCTTTCGTTCACGATCCGTGCAGCTTGTGTTTTATAGGCACGACCGCGTTTTAGTCATCGAAGGGGGACGACGGGTGGCGCTCGAAAAGGAGGAAGGAAATTGAGAATCGAAGAGATGCGAAGGGACAGGTCGGGAGTGAGCATGCTCCTTTTGGCCGTTGTCGCGATCATCGTTGTGGTCGCAGTAGCGGCAGCGGCATACGTTGTATTGTCCAATGACGATGGCGGGGAGAAGGAGCTGGCACCGGGGACTCATCTTGTGTATAAAGTGAGCATACTCGAAGACGTAGTGACGTTGGAACAAGAATACATCGGACAGAACGCGGATGAGTATTACATCAAAACGGCCTTTAAACAGGAGGACACATTGATCATGTCAGGATATCAGACGCAGCCCAAGGGGGAAGCGGAGGATATGGTAAAGATAAGGGAAACAATGTACGATACCGTCATAGACGGCGAAAAGAACCTGGAGGTATGGGAATATTATGATGAGGACGACAGTCTGGTCAGAGTGTTTATCGATCCAAAGAACGGCCTGCCGTATAGGATAGACAGCGTGATGGGAGGTACCCCTATAATCGCTGAGTTGGAGGATTACGACCTCAAGCTGCAGGATTCGTACGAAGAGTCTGACGCTATCGGCACGAAGTATCGCTATGTTTCGACGGACGGCTTTTCCACGATAGCTGTGACATTGGAATGCGTTGCGGATTGTCCCGACAACCGGTACCTTGTGTCGTACGCCGCCGATCACTTTATCGTCTGCTCTATCCCCCAGGGACTGCCCGCCGATGCCGAGGATACCGGGGAAACCATCGTATTGACGGACATGGGCGGTGTGGAGGCTCAGATATGGACATACACCGAAGGCATACAAGGCTTCAGATACTACTACGACCCAGACTCTTCAATGCTGTACGCGATAGTAGCCCCGATCAGCCCCACCGAATGGATGGTCATGTATTTCGTGGAGGACACAGAGTGAATATGAGATAAACCATTTCCAAACATCTTCTTTTGTTCATTATTCTGCCAAAAAGTGCGGTGCTGTGAGTCAGTCTCCCGCAGAGCGTTGTTCGTAGCAATTCGAAAACTATGAGCACGCAACGGTATACAACAGAGGGCATTTAATATGCGGGACAGTGTTTTATTTACTGTGTTAGAGGGGCGGGGGCATACAACAAGGGAGGAAGGGAATTGAAATATGAAAGAATGTTAAGAAAAGACAGGTCCGGAGTAAGCATGCTTCTGGTGGCTGTCGTCATCATAGTTGTCGTGGCCGTCATAGCGGTTGGGGCATATGTTGTCCTGTCGGACAATGACCAAGAGATGGCACCCGGGACTGTGTTTACATACGATATCAGTGAGAACGGAGTGGAGTACACAGCCGAAATGAAGATCGTCGGGCAGAACGCGGATGAATATCTTATTATGGTGACGGCAAAGGTAGGCGCGACAACAATCATAGAGTACCAACTATCTTCAAAGGGGCTGCCCGCTGATGCGAAGAAAGTAGGTACCGAGGAGATGGAAACAGAATTTGGTATGAAGACTGTGGATGTATGGGAATACACAGTCGAAGAATCAGGATACACCCTTAATGGGAAGTCATACGTAGACTCCTCGAATATAGACCTCTCATACAAGGACGTAATGACAATGGCCGGATTCTCTCAGGTACGTACGTTGACGGATTACACCTTTGAGTGGCAGAAATCATACAAAGAATCCGACGCAATAGGCAAGACGTCCCAGTACAGAACAAATGTGGAGTTGCAGGACCCGATAGACGCTTCAGTGATCTGCGTTGCGGACTGCATGGACGACCAATTCGGAGTAACGTTCGATCTGTCTGAGATCAGTCCCCTAAAGGTCTACTATCTGTCCGGTTCTCCGCAGGGAGTACCCACGGACGCGTCCTATCTGTTCAATGCGACGATCCCCACCAAAGACGGCGATGTGGAGGTCGAGACGTGGCGGTGGGTGTTCGTCGATGGCACTACGTTCACGTTCTACTACGAACCGAACTCAAAGACCCTCTACAGGTTCAACATCTTGGAAGCGGGCGCGTCGATGACTCAATCTTTCAACCTCATATAAGTGAAGGACGGATAAAGGAACAAACCTCTTCTAAACATCCTTTTTCATCTTATTTTCCTTAAAAGAAATCCTCTAATTTAGGGGCTTTCGATGCAGGCTTCGGCGGCGCCGGCGCAGCTGTTCCCGGTTTCTTTTCCGTGGTCTCCTTGCTTCCAAAACCCCCGTCGAAGAGCGTCCTCTGCTGGCTCCCCAGCATGAGATCCTTCTCGCTCCATCCGAACACCTCGGTTATCCTTGATGCCGTTTGCGCAAGCCTTTCCGCGTAGTATCTGTAATCGGGTTCCCCCTCGAATTCCGTACCGCTGATGTAAGGCTCCACCTCCTGCGGCACTTTGCCCCCATCCGTTACTATCCAGGACACTTTCATCCCGGGTATGAAGTCGTATCCTTTTTCCATCATCTTCTTGGCTGCCTGCACGTTGCTCATCCTCCCCGGGTTCTCGTATGCGTTCAGCCCCCTGCAGGTCCTGGATATCACCAGGTCCGAGGGATCGACCTTCTTCGAAAGGGTGTTCTTTATCACTTCTTTGACCAGAGCCACGGCTTCCTCGTTCTTCTCATCGAGTATCTTTTCGAACAGCTCCATCAGAAGGCGGCTCTGAAGCTCGAAGGAATCGGACCTCCTTATCTCGTATCCTCTGACCAGGAGCTCCTCCGTCCTTGCGGGCCATATGACCCTTCCCACGTATCTCTTCTTCTTTCCGTGGGAGAAGAGAGGTTCCAGCAGCTTCTCGAACTCCAGCGTTCCTCCTTCCGTGGAGAACCTTTTTGCCATGCTCTTTCCGAACTCGACGGAACCTTCCAGGTCGTTTGCGGGCGATTGCATGAAGACCGAGTCCGTGTCGGAATAGATCACAGTTATCTTCTCCTCTCCGACCTCGCTTATTATCCTCTTCACGTTCTCTCTCGCAAAGGCGGTGATCGAGGCACCGATGCTCTTGTCCGTGAATCTGTAGAAGGACGAGGCGAACACTCCGTAGAAGGTGTTCATCAGGACCTTGACGGCTTCCTGAAGCCCGTTCAGGTACCTGCGCTCCACATCATCGGATGCGGACCTCATCCTTTCTTTTATTTCGTCCCTCTGGCGCATGAGGTCCTTCAATATCTTCGGCAGTATCCCTTCCCTTTTGTCCGGAGATATGAACTTTGCGCCGGAGGGGGCGGCGATGGTCCCCTGCGGAGAGAGGGTGGTGAAGCAGATATTCTTGGCTATTATCAGCGAAGGGTACATGGACTTGAAGTCAAGCACGCATACCCAGTGGTAAAGTCCCGGGTTTATCGTGTGCACGTACCCCCCTTCGATGGGGTCTCCGGATTCCCTCCTTCCGGTAAGGGGGACGCCTACCTTCTGCCTGTCCGCCTCCCTGATGAGCAGCGAGTCCGCAAGCTGCGACGAACCGGCGTTCATGGCGTCGTCGAGTGGAAGCTTCGCCACCGTCGAAAGGTCCATTCCTTTCCTGACCGTCCCTACCTTCAGGAGTATCTTGAGGGCAAGCTCCGCATCTTTCTTGCAGTATTCTATGACCTTCTCGCTGTTGTTCTTCCACTCCTCATCCATCTTCTTTGGATCTACGTCAAGTTTCGACTCCCCGAGCACTTGCAGCGATACGGCATTCAGCGTTTCCTGCTTCGGCCTGAGTTCCCGCTTCACCGCCCACCATGCATCGGCCACCACTCTGCCCTTCAGCCTCCAGAACCTGTCGTTGACCTCGCGCGGCTGTCCGAGGTCCCTTCCCCATGGCAGCGCATCCTTCATCTTATTAGCCAGCGCCCTCTCCATGATCTTCCTGATGTCGTAGTTGTCTATGTTGTATCCCGTTATGATATCCGGATCCTCTTTCCTTATCAGTTCCGCGAACCTTTCGATGATGGATCGCTCATTCCCCGTCAGGGCGTCGCACACCCGATATATCCCATCCTCCTCGACCACTGCGCATATGGTGTAAATGAAGCCGTGCTGGATGCTGTTCTCTATATCGAACGAAAGGAACTTGAGGCCGGGGTCGAAGGATTCTATGTTCTCGAAGGAGGACATCTTCATGATGATGTCTGTGGTGTACTGCCCCTCTACCCTCTCCCCGGAAGCCCTGATGCATGACCCCATATCCATATCGTACACGAACCGGTGGTGGAATGGGATATCGGCCGCAAGGACGACGTATCCTTTCTTCTTCCAATCGTTGCGGTAGTCCGGGACCTTCCATGGATATTTTACCGTGGCCTTGAGGACATCGTGGTCTCCCCCTTTGTAGAAAAGGCGGTCCTTCTCTACTTTCAGGACCTCCTGGTTCCTTTTGAGCACGCTTTCCGTGTCGGGGTTAGGATCGACTATGAAGAAGTATGGATCGAACCCGTAATACAGGAGGGTAATGGACTTCTTGTCCCTCGTCTTCCCGAACAGCTCCACGACAACGTTCCCGCTCGCGTCGTTGCTGTACGAAGCGGTTATGAGCCTTACGTCCACTGTTTCCATGTTCTCACTTGTTCGCGACTATCCTTATGACGTCCCCGTCCTGGAGCACGTAGTCGGCTCCGATGGTCCTTTTTGTTTTGGCGTTTATCGCCCGTATGAATTTGTCCCCCAGCTCGGTGTGGACCTTGTACGCAAGGTCCCTGGCTGTCGCCCCCCTCGGGACGAGGATGCTGTCCGGCAGCACCCGTCCGAAGTGGTCTGTGAATTTCGTCTCATCCTCTACGGGATACACCGCGATAAGATCGAGCATCCTGAACAC
>JAKQBQ010000072.1 GCA_029574055.1 Methanobacteriota archaeon | reverse complement strand
CATATCATGGGGCTGTTCGGCGCGGATGTCGAAAAAAACAAGAATATCTTCAAAGTAAAAGGCGGGACCGGATACTCCCCCTATGATTACAAAGTGCCCGCGGACTTCTCCTCCGCCGCGTTCCCGCTGGTGGCGGGAGCCTTGGGCGGAGAGGTTACCGTAAAAGGATTGCAGATGGACGATCCCCAAGGGGATAGGGTCATCATCGACATCCTCAAAGAGGTGGGGGCGTCCGTTTCCTTCGATGGGGATTCAGTTACCGTTAAAAAAGGAGCCATCCGAGCAAAGGACATCGAGATAGGAGGGTGTCCCGACCTCTTCCCCATACTGGCGGTGCTCCTAAGCACCGCTGATGGGACGAGCAGGCTGTATGGGGCGCCGCAGCTTAAATTCAAAGAAAGCGACAGGATCGCCACCACCGTCAATATGCTGAAGGCGATCGGCGCAGATGCCGAAGGCACCGACGACGGATGCATCATCAGAGGGAAGAAGATGCTGGACGGAGGCGTTGTGAACAACGCCGGCGACCACCGCATCATGATGGCCGCCGCAGTAGCATCTTTATTATGCAGGAACGCCGTAGTTATGGACAATGCGGAATGCTGTTCGGTCTCTTATCCGGAGTTCCCCGAGCACATGCGGTCATTGGGAATGAAGGTCGAGGTGCTCTGATGTATAAGCTCGGAAGTCAAGTTGCGTACACACTCTACGGAGAAAGCCATTCGGAGTTCATAGGCGGATTCTTGGACGGCATCCCGAAGGATACCGATATCAGCATTGACCAGATAAAAAGGGATCTGGCACTTAGGAAGCCGGCCGCCGGGATCGGCACTCCCAGGATAGAGCCGGACGAGGTCGAGTTCCTTTCCGGGATCTTGGGGGGGAAGGCCACCGGAGAACGCATACACTACAGGATCAAGAACACCAACACCGACAGCTCGAAATACGACATATTCAATCGGACCCCGCGCCCGGGGCACGCCGACCTTCCCGCATTGGTGAAATCCCCGGACCACAGGATCAAAGGGGGCAACCAATTCTCCGGCAGGCTCACCGTGTCCGTGGTGGTCGCGGGAAGCATCGCAAGGCAGCTCATCTCCCAGCACGGCATCAGCGTCGCCGCGTTCACAAGGGCCATCGGAAAAGTGAGGGATGATGAGGAAAGGAGCTTCGAAGATGCCGTAAAGGCAAAGGAGTTCCAAACGAAAGCGGCCACTTCCGAACTTGATTCGATGATGACCCGGGAGATAAAGGACGCCTCTGCGGACAACGACAGCGTAGGCGGCGTTGTCGAATGCATAGCGGTCGGTCTCCCCGTCGGATTCGGCGGGACGTGGTTCGAATCCGTCGATTCGGAAATAGCGAGGGCGGTGTTCAGCATCCCCGCGTGCAAAGGGGTGGAGTTCGGCAAAGGATTCGGACTTGCGGAGATGAGGGGTTCGGAAAGCAACGACCCCTACTATTACGACCATGGGGTTAAGCTGCGCTCGAACAACATGGGCGGGATATTGGGAGGGATGAGCGACGGAGCCCCCGTGGTGTTCCGCGCTGTGTTCAAACCAACACCGTCAATAGGAAAAGAGCAGGACACCGTTGATCTCAAGGATATGAGCAACGCCAAGGTCAAGGTGGAAGGAAGGCACGACCCATGCATTGTGCCAAGAGCCGTCATCGTGGTGGAGAGCGTCACCTGCCTCGTCCTTGCCGACCAGATGAGAAGGGAGTGCTGAGTCGAAGACCCAGCTTATTCAAGGTATGCGCCGTTCGCGCCGTTCGTGACCAGTTTTCTGTACTTCTTCTGCACGCCGGAGACGGGGCGGTCGACTATCTTCACCTTCGAGAGACGGTCCTTCATCTCCTCATCGGATATCTTTACGTTAAGCTTCCTTGCGGG
>JAKQBQ010000060.1 GCA_029574055.1 Methanobacteriota archaeon | reverse complement strand
TCGAACAACAAGCCGTTCTGCGACGGGGCGCACTTACGTTAAGGTCTCAATTATCAGTTCCCGGCCGAAAACCTCTTTGAAATCATCTTTTATCGTTTTCAATTTCCACGTCTCCATGCTGACGTCGGATTGAGACTTCAAAGATATCGTCACTCCTGCCCCCGATACCGACAGAGTGATCGCATCCACAGCAGAGTCGCGGTGCCTATCCAATATATCGGCGATCTTCAGCATCATGGCGCATTTCCGCACTGCCGATGTCTCGGCGCTGTTCATATTCTTGAACTGCTTTGACCTCCTGGATGGGAAGCTTCCATGGTGGAACTTTGCCATCAGAGCTATCATCTCCAACTCCTCGTTGTCGAACCCCTGAAGGAAAGAGTTAATGATGATCACGTACGAATGGAGATGGTGCTTTTGGTAGTTTATGAACTCCCCTATGTCGTGGAGGGTCGCAGCGTAAGAGAGCAGCATCCTCATGTCGTCGTTTATGTTGTGTATCCCCAGCTCTTTCATCCTGTCGAAAAGCAGGAGGGCGTGCTTCTGTACGGTCTCGGCATGAGCTTTATCGTACTGGCACCTGAGGGCAAGATTCAGGACCGACGACTCCTTGATATTGAAGTTCGTATGCCCGTTCGTTAGAAGATAATCGATCTGCATCCCCTCTCTCAAGCCATTCTGGCTGATCTCTATCCTTTCTATCCCGAGAAGATACATCAACTCCTCCGCTATCGCCCCGCCTGAGACAATGATATCCGACCTCGCGGGATTCATGCCGGGGATCTCATTCCTTTTCTCGACATCTTTCGTGTAGAGCTCCTTCATCAGCTGGGCGAGCTCGCTGTACATCATGTATGATGCGTCCCCGTCCCTCTTTGCGGCGCACATCCTCGCAAGCGCCATCATAGTTCCAGATGAGCCGTATGCCTTTTCGAATCCGATCTCCCGGACCTTGCGGCAGGTGCGGTAGGACATCATGTCCACCCTCCGCCTTAAGAAATCGTACTCCTGGAACGTCATCGCTTTGTTCGGGTCCGCATCGGAATTGTATGCCAGCCTTAGCGACCCAAGGTCGAGGGTGTCGGAGAAAAGATCCTTTTTCCCTTCGCACAGAACTATTTCAGTGCTGCCTCCTCCGATATCTATCTCCAAGGCCCTCTGGGGCGGGCCGTCGGGGCCGAAAATGCCCAGGCGGATCAGCCTGGCCTCCTCCATACCGGAGATTATCCTCACATCCAGTCCGGCGATGTTGATGGCATCCAGAAGCCTTTTCCTGTTGGACGCTTCCCTTGTGGCGCTCGTGGCGTACGAGATTATCTCTTCAGAATCAAGGTCCTTGGACTTCTGCACGAACTTCGATACGATGATCCGCGTCTTATCGATGGATTCCTGATCGATGTAGCCGTGTCTGTAAAGATGCTGTCCCAGCCTGATTATTTCTTTATCTTGGAATATGGGGGTCCCCATCGAATCCGGGAAGAAACGCACCACGAGAATGTGGATGGAATACGTCCCTATATCGATGAAGCTCACTACTTTTGAATTGTCAACCATGCCATTTGCCTCTGTTGTCTATGAACCACTGCTGTGAGCGGAATTTTTCTTCTTCGGCGTCTATCGGCAGATATCTTCCGTCTGCGGTAAGGGTTTTGGCTTTCTCAGTGTCTCTGAGATGAATGTCAAGTATGTACTCTTTAATAAGGGAGAGCATCCCCTTGTCAAGGATGGGGTACAGGACCTCCACCCTTGCAATGAGGTTCCTGGGCATTATGTCCGACGACCCCATGTACATCTCGGGGTCGCCGCCATTCTCGAAGTAGTAGATCCTGGAATGTTCCAGGAACCGGTCGACGATGCTAATCACCCTTATGTTCTCCGAAATGCCTTTTATTCCGGGCTTCAGGCAGCATAGGCCTCTGATGTTCAGGTCTATCTTGACGCCAGCGATGGATGCTTTGTAAAGCTCGGCGATCACATCGGAGTCCACAAGGCCGTTCGCCTTCATCGCTATGTACGCCTTCTTCCCCTGAGCGCTGTTCTCCGCTTCTCTTCTGATCTTCGAAATAAGCGCTTTCTTCAATACGGCGGGGGCGACCAGGATATGCTTGTACTCCCTCGGCCCGAACACTCCTGTCAGAGCGTTGAACAGCTCCCCCACGTCCTCTCCTATCTCGGTGTTCGCGGTCATGAACGAGATGTCGCCGTATTGTTTGGCGGTGCTCGCGTTGTAGTTGCCGGAGCTCAGGTGGGTGTATCTTACAAGCTTCCCCTTCTCCAGCCTAACCACCTGCAGCAGCTTGGAATGCACCTTGAGGTCCACCGGGCCGTAGACCGTGTGCACCCCCATCTTATCAAGCTCCTTTGCAAGGTAGATGTTGTTGGTCTCATCGAACTTCGCGCGCAGCTCCATCAGCACGGTGACGTCCTTGCCGTTCACTCTGGCTCTTTTAAGGGCGTTTATGATCGAGCGGTCGCTCCCTATCCTGTACAGGCTGATCTTTATGCTTTGTACATCGGGATCATCGGCAGCCTCGTTCAGGAAGCGCACGACAAGGTCGAAGGGCTCGTAGGGATGGAATATTATCCTGTCCTTTTCTTTGATGATGTCGAAAATGGACGTACCCTCTTCAAAACCCGGCGGGATGAAGGGAGTCAGCGGCTTGTCCCTCAATTCCGGTATGTCGAGGGACGCTATCTGCCAAAGGTCTGTGAGGAGCATGCCCCCCAAGGTCGCCTTGTGGATCTGCTCGTCCCTCAGCTTAAGGCTCTTTCCGAACATGGTGGTCATCGCCAAAGGCATGCCCTCTTCCGCCAGCATCCTCACGGGGAACCCTATGTCCCTCGAGTCGAGGGATGTCTCTACCGCCGACAGAAGATCGCAGGCTTCGTCGATGGTCACTTTGATGTCAGCGTTCCTGGTGACCCTGAAAAGGTACGCTTCCAGAACGTCCATTCCGGGGAACAGCTCGCCGATGTTCGATTCGATGATATCTTCAAGCTGAACAAAGTCCAAGCCGTCCGATTCCGGCGGAACTTTAACGAATCTCGGGAGTATCCCCACCGGCACTTTCACTCTGGCATAGACCTCCTCTCCCTTGTTGTCGATCTTGACGGCAACGTTGAGCGAGTTGTTCGATATGAAGGGGAAGGGGTGGTAAACGTCAAGTGCCAGAGGGGTCAGGAGAGGATGCACCCTCTTCTTGTAATATTCCTTGACCCACTCCTTCTGCTTGTCCGACAGATCATCGGTGTTTCGTATCCTGACGCCGTTGTCATAAAGCTCCTGCCGGAGCTTTCCCCAGCAGGCTTCGTATCCATCCACAAGGTCGTTGACCGATACATTGATCCCTCTCAACAAGGCGGTGGTGTCGCTGTGAACATCGGGCCCCATCACTTCCATGTCTCCAACCACAGCTCTCTGCAGAATGCCCGGAACCCGTATCATAAAGAACTCGTCCATGTTCCCGTAGGCGATGGCAAGGAACTTCACGCGTTCCAGAAGCGGGACGCTGGGGTCGTTGGCCTCGGCAAGGCATCTCCTATTGAACTCCAACCATGACAGCTCTCTGTTGATGTAGAGGCTTTGGCTGAATAGGTCGATCTCCGACATATCCGTCATTCCTTTCTTCTTTCTCTTATCTTGACCGAATCCGAGTGGGCGTGCAGCCCTTCAGCTTTGGAGATGGCGGTGATGGTGGACGCGATAGCCGCAAGCCCGTCCTTTGTTATGATCTGCACTGTGGACGTTTTTCTGAAATGCGCCACATTGAGCCCCGACATCGTTGCCGCGTGCCCTGCGGTCGGAAGGACGTGGTTAGTGCCGGAGGCATAATCCCCGGCGGCGATCGGCGTGTACGGGCCGATGAATATGGATCCTGCGTTGGTGA
>JAKQBQ010000116.1 GCA_029574055.1 Methanobacteriota archaeon | reverse complement strand
CGATTATCGATGATCGATTATCGGGAGGAACGACAAACACAGGAGGGACATAGCTGAGAAGAAAGAATAATGAGTAAGTTACGAAAGTTACCAACGTCCATGATGCCTGAGATGGCATTTTCGTCACGTTGTTCGGCTTATTGGGCACATTTCACTTTCAATCCCTACGATCAAAAAGGCAAGATTATCAGTGAAATATTAAGGAAATGAGACGCAGTCTTTCATTAAACCGGTTTTTTATGAATGCGAGATCCCGCAGTTCGCTCTTTATCCTGGCGGGATTGACAATTTCCATCGCCGTTCTGTCCATTGTTGCGGCTTCGACGGGCCACGCAGCCCAGACGCTCGACCTCGAGGACGTGCTGGAAAAGGCGTTGAAGAATGCCCACGAGGTGCGGATGTCGGATATTGACATCAGGATAAGCCGATCGGTAAAAAAAGAGGCGCGTTCCGTTTATTATCCCTCGCTGGGCGTCCGCTGGCATTCGGGGTACGCGAAGGACCTCACTGACGGTACGGCCCAGGTAACCTCCGTCGGCGATATGATCCTCGTGGAGAACACGATGTTCCAGAACGCGCTCTCCGTCGGTCTCGCCTACGATCTTTTTGATTTCGGGGCAAAAGGGAAGAGGTTCTCCATTGTGGACAAGGACGTGGATTTGAAGAAGACCATACACAGCCAGTCCGTGCGGAACATGAAGCTGAAGGTGCTGGGCATCTATTCCGACCTGCTCCTTGCATGGAAGGAACTGGAGGCAAAAAGGGAATTGCTCGGGTTTTACCGGGAGCTTTCCGTTGTAAAAGAGAGATTATTCGCTGCCGGCAGGATTACCCGGATAGAGGTGATGAATGACGCCCTGAAGGTGGTAAAGACGCTCGAAGAGATCGATGATGCCACGCGGAGGATCAATGAGCTCCTCCACGAGCTGTCTGTTTATACGGGAGAGGGCTACGCCATCGAGCGCATTGAGGTAAAGGGCCTTGCCGAAGAGACAGAGAAGCCCGGCGGCCTCCGTGCAGACATGACGCTGGAATGGAAGATGTACGAGCTCGCGATAGCGAAGAAGAAGGCGGAGATCGAGGCCCTTGAAAGGGAGAGGTATCCGAGGCTTGCGCTCAATTCGAACTACACCTGGTATGGGCAGGACCTGAACCGGTTCAGCGCCTCTGTCGAGGACGTACGGTCGAGAAACTTCTTCGTGGGAATTTCGGTCACCATGCCCCTCTTCGACGGATTCAAAAGCAGTGCCCGCACCGAGAAGGCAAGGCTGGAGATGGAGAGGCTCAAGGTCGAGAAGGAAAAGAAGATCGCCGAGCTTCGAAGCAGGCAGGCGAAGTCGAGCGATGCGGTGAAGCTTTACGGCCTCGAGGTGAAGAACCGGCAGGAGGCGCTGGCAAAGGCGGAGGAAAAGCTCGGTATGGTCGCACGGCTTAAAGAACAGGAGATCGCAGAGCACAAAGACCTCCTGCTCGAAAAGATAGAGCTGGTGAACAGGAACCTGGAACTCGAAAAGGCACATATCGGAAAGGCATCTGCGGCCAGGGAACTCGAACTGCTCGCAGGGGGAACGGACTGATGCAGACAGCGCTAATGGCCCTGGAAGTTGTCGCCAGGATCAACAGGATAAACATTGATCTTCGTTCGGCGCAGAGAGAATATGGTTTTGCGGACGGCGAGCTTACAAAAGAGGAGCTCCTTCTCGTTGCGAAAGGTACCGGCTTCAAGGCGCGGATCAAGAAGATGCTGCCGGATAAGCTCCTTGAGAGATATCCTTTGCCCGCGATCATAATGTTTAAGGATAACCGCTTCGGCGTGATCCTCAAAGCCAATAGCGAAGAAAAAAATACCCTTATCTTTTTCCCGGCAGAGAAAAAGGCGCGGCCCGTAAGTTTCGAGAAGCTCTCTTCCCTGTCCGACGGGGAGTGCATCGTTCTTAAACATAAGATGATCACCTCGCAGGTTGCCTTCGGGTTCCGGTGGTTCTACAACGAGATACTCCATTACAGGAGCGTGATGGCAGAAGTCCTCACGGGGTCCTTCGTCGTTCAGCTCTTCGGGCTTGTGACGCCGCTTTTCACGCAGGTCATACTCGACAAGGTCATCGTCCACCGGAGCATGACAACCCTCGACGTCCTTGCCGTGGCGTTCATCGCGGTGGCCCTGTTCGAATTTCTCCTGAACACGGCGAGGAATTATATCTTCATCCATACGGCGAACAAGATCGACGCAAAGCTGGGATCGAAACTTTTCAGACACCTTTTTGCGCTCCCCTTCGTCTATTTCGAGTCGAGGAAGGTGGGGAACATCGTGGCGAGGGTGAGGGAGCTCGACAACATCAGGGATTTCATTACGAACAAATCTGTTTCCGTCATCGTTGACCTCTGCTTCTCCCTTGTCTTTGTGGCGGTCATGTTCATTTACAGCGTCAAGCTGACCCTCGTCTTTATTGCCTTCGTGTGCATTGTGGGGACCCTCTACGTCACCGTTACTCCGGAGCTGAGAAGGAGGCTTGAATACAAGTTCCAGATGGCGGCGAAGTCCAACTCCTACCTCGTTGAGTCCGTTACCGGCATCCAGACGGTGAAATCCCTTGCCCTTGAAGGCTCGATGCAAAAAAGGTGGGAAGAGAACCTTGAGAAGTACGTCCATTCGAGCTTCAAGCTTTCCAATATGTCCAACATCGCGGGGGCGGTTTCCGGAACGTTCCAGCGCATGATGACCATAACCGTCCTCTACCTGGGCGTGAAGCTCGTCATCGACAACCAGCTCACCATCGGCCAGCTTATCGCCTTCCAGATGTTCGCAGGACAGTTCACCGGGCCATTCCTCAGGCTCGTCAACCTCTGGAACGAGTTCCAGCAGGCGCTCCTCTCTGTTGACCGGATAGGGGACATCCTGAATAATCCCGTGGAGATCAGGTCCGGCAGGGACATTACCCTGCCGAAGCTTACAGGAGCTGTCAGGTTCGAAAACGTTTCTTTCAGATATGGCCCGGATTCTCCGAATGTCCTGCAGCAGGTCAACTTTGCCGTGAGGCCGGGGATGAGCGTGGGGCTTGTCGGCAGGAGCGGAAGCGGCAAAAGCACGATCACGAAGCTGGTCGAGCGGCTCTATATCTTAAGCGAAGGCGCGATATACATCGACGATATCGACGTGAGGCACATGAACCCTGTCTGGCTGCGATACAATATCGGCGTTGTGCTCCAGGACGACTACCTCTTCAGCGGAACGATACGGGAGAACATCGCGATGCCGAGGCCCGATGCGCCGATGGAGGCGGTCATCGGGGCGTCGAAGACCGCGGGGGCGCACGAGTTCATATCCCAGCTTCCGGAAGGGTACGACACGCAGGTAGGGGAGCGCGGATCGACGCTCTCCGGCGGCCAGAAGCAGAGGATAGCCATCGCGCGGGCGCTGATCACGAACCCCCGGGTACTCATCTTCGATGAGGCCACGTCCTCGCTCGATTACGAATCGGAAAGGATCATCCAACAGAACGTGGGCAGGATCAAGACAGGACGCACCATGTTCATAGTGGCGCACCGGCTATCGATGGTGAAGGATTGCGATCTCATCATCGCCCTTGACAAAGGGAGGGTCGTGGAGACGGGCACGCACGAGATGCTCATGGCAAAGAAGGGCTATTACCACCACCTCTACACGCAGCAGGAGGCGGCATGAGGCGGGATGTATAACGAGGAAGGAAACATGGGAAAAAAAACGAAGATAACGATCTGTACGGCCATCATCGCCCTTTTCTTTGGCGCAATGAATTACATGATACACAATAGCGGCACAAAGGAGGCATCAAGAAAACAGGAAAGTTATACTATCGGTGATCTCTCATTCTATAACGACAGGATCCTCTACGTCAACTGCTGGGGAGGGCTCCATATCACCGACTATTGCAGGCTCGTAAGCTACGATCCGTTCACGAAAGAGAGCAGGATCATCCACGCGACGAACGGCTTCCAGGGCAGCCCCATCTATTCGTGGGACGGCAAAAAGATCGCCTATGCGAACGTCGAACTAAAACGGGATGCAAGCAATATCTGCGTCATGGATGCCGACGGCAGCAACCAACAACAATTGACCCATGACTACAACGACGATGCAAAGACGACCGATACGCCCACGGGGAAGGCCCGTAGGGTAGTATACAATGCCAAGCCCTCCTTTTCGCGTGACGGAAAGCGGATCATCTTCGCCCGCGCCTCCATGAAGAGGCAGCGCATCCGCGGCTACGGGGAGATGTATACCGCATGGGACATCTTTGAGATCGACCTCGGAACAAAGGCAATAAAGCAGCTCACGAACTATAGGTTCTACGAGATATCGAGGCCCTTCTACCTCTCCGATGATAAACGCTTCATCTTCTCGGGGACGGATCCTGCCATGCCCGGCCTCTGGGCTATAAAGGAGATGGACCTCAGGGAGGATTATAAGAGACGGTACCAGGACAACACGATCTTCATCATGGACGGCAGGAACAATGAGCTGAAGCCTGCCTTTACCTACGGCAGATGGACCTCCCAGCCTTCTGTCACAAAGGATGACAGCATCCTCTTTCTTGCCGTGACCAACGATATGGACGGCCTCCCTCCGAAGCCCGTGAACTACGACCTGTTCCTGAAGAAGGGAGGTACAATTATGCGAGTGACAAAGAATCAGGGACATATTAGATACCCATCTATTTCTTATGATGGTAAGCGTGTCTTTTTTAATGCGTATAAAGAGGGAATGAAAAATTCATCCGAATATATCGTCAACAATGATGGGAAAGAATTGACCGAAGTTGCATTTCCGGTGATCGGCCCGAAGAAAGGGTCCAAAGTTGATCATTAATGAAAAGTATCGGCCCTGTATGATGATTCAAGATATAGGAGGTAAACATGAGTATTTTTGTTTTTCCGCAGGTTCCAAAAACTCCAACCTATGGGAATTGGGGAGGCCCAGGACATAGCGGGTTCGATCGTAACCCAGACGGTTCGGTAAAAAGGGACGAAGGCTCTCATAAAGCATTAATCGCCTCCGGCAAAGAGCCCATCGACAACCTTGACGCGTGCTTCTACCGCCACGATTGCGTGTACCAGGATTTTGCCGATGGCCTGGCAACAAAGCGGGATATCCTTATCGCCGACCTGAAGCTGATCCATGAAGTTGCCCATCTTGACCCGACCAGCAAAGGGTACCCTACAGACCCCTACGGCCTGGCCTATATGGACGCCATCAAGCCGGTATTCGAGTTGAAGCTGATGTACGATCTGATGAGGATCGACAACTTTAACGATGAAGAGCTCAACGAGATCTGGCGTCGCTGCCTGAAGGATTATCCCAATGACTGGATTGACCCTCTCTGGGATGCACATAGGGCAATCGATTCTGCGGAAGGCCTCTTCGACATGGCTGCCGCCGCTCCTCCGCCGGGCTCGCCCATCATCCTTGACCTTGATGGCGATGGGGTAGAAACAACAGGGATAAAAAGCGGCGCCTACTTCGACCACGACGGAAACGGCTTTGCAGAGCAAACCGGCTGGGCGGCATCCGACGATGGGCTGCTCGTACTTGACAGGAACGGGGATGGCACCATCAATGACGGCAAGGAGCTTTTTGGAGATCAGACTATATTACAGAACGGACAGCGTGCAGTTGATGGATTTCAGGCATTAGCGGAACTGGACAACAACGCTGACGGCATCGTCGATGCAGATGATGTCCTCTTCTCCCGGCTAAAGGTCTGGAAGGATATAGACGGAGATGGCTATTCCGCGCATGATGAGCTGTTTACATTGGACGAATTAGGTATCAGGTCGATCAACACCGCATACGACACCTCCGACTATATTGACGCCAATGGGAATGAGCACCGTCAGGCAGGAAGCTATGAGAAAACAAACGGCGAAATTCTCGCTGCCACCGATGTATGGTTCAAGACAGACAAGACCTGCACCATTGTCAATGAATGGCTCGATGTCCCCGATTCCATCGCCTCTCTCCCTTCTCTTCAGGGCTACGGGAATGTCTACGATCTTCATCAGGCGATGGCAAGGGAAGTCCTCGCCGGTCAGCCGTCAGGTGTCAGCTTAAAGGATCTTGTGGGGCAGTTCGTGGAAGCAGCCGATGTCGCTGCCCGTAATTCTCTCATGGAACAGATCCTCTTTAAATGGACGGGCAGCGAGGCTGTCGACCCGGAAAGCAGAGGAGGACTCTTCGATGCACGGAAGCTGGCAGTCTTGGAGACGCTCTTCGGCAGGGCGTATGTGGGGACCACCGGAGAGAACCCGCACCATGCGCCGGCTCCTTACCTCGAACGGGCCTATAACGGTATATTCGAGATGTACTATGCCCAATTGATGGCACAGACCCACATGAAAGACCTCTACGATATGATCACCTATACATGGGACAAGACTTCACATAACATAAAGGGGGATTTGAGCGCTGTCATTGCAGATATTCAAAACACTATAACAGCAGACTTGACAGGCGGCAAGGCAGTGCTTGGAGAATTCGCCCGTACCATCCGTGGATTCCAGGCAAAGGATGTTCTTGATTTCACGGAATTCCGCAATGCCTTTGCGGAACAGGACGAGGACCTGAGATGGATCATCGACTCCGCAGGCAAAGATGTGATCACGGGGACCGCAGGAAACGACACCCTATACGGGTACGAAGTGAATAATGCCGTCGCCGGCGGCGGGGGCAATGATTCGCTGTACGCGTCATATGACATGACCGGCAATGGCGTACTATATGGTAATGCCGGGTCAGACAGCCTTACCGGCGGCGAAGGTAATGACATACTGAACGGGGGTGCGGACGATGATTATCTCTTCGGAGCAGGCGGAAGCGACCTCCTGGAAGGCGGCGACGGCGACGATTATATTGACGGGGGCCCGGGCAGCGACACAATAGCTGGCGGCGCCGGAAATGATTATATCCAAAGCAGCCTGGGCGGCAGCGACACCTATCTCTTCAGCCTTGGTGATGGCCAGGACACAATCTACGAGTACGATTACGAAGACACCGACATTGATACCATCAAGTTCGGCCCCGGCATCACAAAGGACGACATCCTTATCACCCGCAAAGACTACGATCTTGTTTTTGAGATAAAGAACACCGCCGACACAATAACCATTCTGAACTGGTACAGCGGTGGAAATTATCCGAAGATCGAATCTCTTTTATTTACTGATGGGACAACCATGACGCAAGCAGAGATTGAGGGCAGGGCGACATTCCGCGGGACAGAATACGAAGACAGCCTCGGCAACGGCGGATATAATACCGGCGACATCTTTGAAGGCGGATCAGGCAACGATACCCTCTGCGGCGGCGAGGGCAGCGACACCTATCTCTTTAACAAGGGCGACGGTCAGGACACGATAAGTGAATATGATCATTCGGGCGGCGACATTGATACAATAAAGACCGGTCCCGGCATCACAAAAGATGATATTCTCATCACAAGAAAAGATTACAATCTTGTCTTCGAGATCAAGGGCACGAAAGACAGCATTACAGTGGAGAACTGGTATGGCGGTGGAGATTGCTGCAAGATCGAGTCCCTTTTATTCAGCGACGGAACATCCATGACACAGGCGGAGATAGAGAAGGGAGTAATTGTACGGGGTGGCGATACGGGCGATTGCCTCAGCGGTCTCGATACCGGCGAGGTCTTTGATTCAGCAGCAGGAGATGATTATGTCTGTGGATACGGGGGCAACGATACTATAACCGGCGGCCACGGCGACGACTACCTTGACGGCGGCAGCGGCAGCGATGTATATCGTTTTTCTTCAGGGGACGGGTCGGACATTATCTACGATTGCGGATATGACGGAGCGATTGACAGCATCATCTTCGATCCGGATGTCCCCGCGGATTCCATCGCCTTCTTCCGGGATTATACGGGCCTCAATATTGCTTACGGCAGTACAGATCGTATTCTGTTGCCCGATCAGGATACGGCCGGCATCGAGCGGGTACAGGCAGGAGACAAATGGTACCTCACCGGATCCGACATCAATAACCTCATCCAGCAGATGGCCGCCTATGCGGCAGAGAACGGTATCCCGCTGACCGGCGCCGATGACGTGAAGAAAAACCAGGAGCTGATGAGCATTGTGGTGAATGCATGGCACCAGTGAACCAGCTGCCAGCGGTCAGCCGTCAGCAGTCAGCTAATACAAAAAAGCTTTTAAGCTGATAGCTGAAGGCTGGTTTGATCTATGAAGCGATGGAGCATTGAGCGGTTGAGCAATTTTTTCAGAAAAGACGATTCCCACGAGTTCAAGCCGGCGATGGCGGAGATAGAGGAAAGGCCCGCGCATCCTCTTGGCAGGATAGTCTTCTGGGTAGTCATCGTCACGATGGTTTTTTTCGTTCTATGGATGTGCATCGGCAAGGTCGACGTGGTGGTTACCGCGCGGGGCATCGTGATCCCCGACGGGGACGTGAAGATCCTGCAGCCCCTCGATGCCGGCGTAGTGAGCAGCATCCTCTGCAGAGAGGGAGATTATGTAAAAAAAGGCCAGGTGCTCATGGAGATCGATCCTTCGATCACGGCGCCTGAGCTGGAATCAAAAAAGAAGAGCCTAAGGTTCCTGAAGATAGAGAAGGAACGCCTCGATTCGACCCTTACAGGAAAAGAGTTCAGGCCCGCTGCGCACGAGAGTTATGACGAAGAGACCCTCCGAACGCAGCGCGCACTTTTCCGGTCTACACTATCAAGCCTTGAGAAGCAGCTCGCGGCAAAGAAGGCCGAGCTTGACCGGACAGAGGAGGAGACGGCGTCTACGAAAAAGGAAAGAGAGTACAACCGATCCCTCCTTGATGTTGCTAAGGACAAAGAAAAGAGGCTCCATGCTGTGCTCGATATTATTGCCCGCGACGATTATGAAAAGGCTCTGAACGAGATCATGACATACAGGAATAATATTGAACAGACGGATGGAAAGCTCAAGGAGCTTGACCACAGGAAGCAGGGGCTTGCAAGCGAGATAGCGTATATCAACGAGAATTTTAAGGTCTCACACCTGAAGGAGTTCTCCGATAAGCAGAAGCAGTCCACAGAGATCCGGGCAGAGATCGAAAAGACATCCTTCAAAAATGAAAAACAGAGGATCCTGTCGCCTGCTGACGGATATGTCGCAAATCTTTTTGTCCACACCGTCGGAGGCGTGGTAACCCCTGCCCAGAAGCTCATGATCTTAGTGCCCGACGGGGCGCCGCTTATTATCAAGGCGACGGTCCTGAATAAGGACATAGGCTTCATAAAGGATAAGATGCCTGTTATGATAAAGATAGATACCTTCGATTTTCAGAAATACGGCATATTGAAAGGATTTGTGCGGAACGTGTCGCAGCACAGCATCGAGTACGAAAGGCTCGGGCCTGTCTACGAGGTATTTGTAACACCCGTTGAGACGCAACTAACGGTCGAGGGCAAGAAGGTGGCGATTAGCTCCGGCATGAGCGTTACCTCGGAGATCACTGTAAGCAGAAGAAGGGTC
>JAKQBQ010000057.1 GCA_029574055.1 Methanobacteriota archaeon | reverse complement strand
AGGGGATCGAATACGTCCATATCCAGCAGCTTGGAAGTCCCAAAGCGATTAGAAACAAGCTGAAAGAGGATGAGGACTATGCTTCATTCTTCGGGTCATTCTCGACCTATCTGGATGAACAGCAGATGGCCATCGACGAGGCGTACCGGCACGTGCGTGAAGCCACCTGCTGCCTGATGTGCTTCGAACGAATGCCGGCCAAATGCCACAGGTCAATAGTCGCCGAGAAGATCAGACTGAGGGGCGGGAACGGACTGAAGATCATAAACATCTGAAGGCATCACACGGTGATCCCCGAGCAGAAGAGAATCCTTATCACCGTAAAGGCGTATCCGAACCCCAGCAGAACATACGGAGAAACCGTGTGTTGTGCTGGGGTTGAATTGTCTTCAGGGAAGTGGATCCGTCTGTATCCGATCCCCTATAGGGATCTGGATGACGAGCAGAAGTTCAAGAAGTACAGCGTGGTGGACTTGAGATGCGGCAAGGCGCCCGACGACAATCGGCCGGAGAGCCACAAGGTCGATGCAGGCAGCATCAGGATCGTCGAATCGTGGGATACGAAGGACCGATGGGGTAGGCGAAAAGAGGTCGTGCTGCCGACGCTCTCGGCTTCAATGTGCCAGGTATACAGGGATTCGGAGGGGGAGGGTAAATCGTTGGCGTTGGTCAAACCGGATAGCATCTCCTTCTCTTGGGAAAAAGCGCCGGCGAAAGATCACGCGGCGCGTGAGGCTTGTTACGCGCAACTCAGCTTCTTCGACAAGAGGAAGCGTGCCATCGAGGCTATCCCGTACACATTTCACTACTCATTCAAATGCCCGCGTGTCGAAGGGTGCCCCGGTCACACAATGCCCATCATAGACTGGGAGTTGGGACAATCGTATCGAAACTGGCGGTGGCGATACCGGAATACGAAGGTTCTCCTGGAGAAGATCAGGGAATGTTGGCTTGACAAGTTATGTTCGGCGAAAAATGATGTCTACTTCTACGTCGGAAATATGAAGCGATTCCGACAGACCTTCATGATCCTGGGCGTTTTCTATCCCCCAAAGTGATGCACATAGTTACTGAAAGGTTATGAACGATCGTGGTGGATGCACCGAGGCGGATGCAGGACTGACGCCGCTGTGGACGGCGAGGGAGGCGGCAGAGTGTCTGGGGATGGGGGAGTCGAGTTTCAGGTTCTACGTGTTCGGCGGGCGGATACCGCACTACAAGATCAGCGGGTACTTCAGGAGCGGGATCGTGCGGTTCCACCCGGAGGATATCCGGCGGTGGGGCCGGATGCGCGAGGCGGGAAAGGAAGAGTGGATCGAGATGGCCAAGGCGATCGACGGCGGCAAGGACAAGATGATGACGATCGAGGAGCTCGCCGAGTTCCTCTCCATTTCGCGGTGCACGCTATACAACTGGACGAGCACACGGAATCTGCCGTTCTACAAGATCGGCAGAACCGTGCGGTTCAGGCGAAAGGACATCGAGGCCTGGCTCGAGAAGCAGAAGGTGGAGCAGTCCAGGATCAAGGAGGGGCACTGGACTAAGGATAGGTGGTAGCCAGAATGCTGAGTCGAATGTAAGAGGGCTAGAATGGGCGAGGATCTAGAGAGAATCGGAGACGGCGTTAAGAATCTAAGTCCCGAAGAAGCTGAGGCGATCTATAAAGACCAAGATCGCGGGGCAGTGCCTTGCTATGACCCACCGTACGACAGCCATATCGAGGACGAGTTCGCATGGCATATGGTGAAATATATCGCGCTAGAAGCCAGAATGGAGAAACAACATCCCATACACACATATTGCGCCGACTTCCGGCTCGATTTCTATTTGGAGAAAGGTGCAAGACGTATCGGCGTGGAATGCGATGGCAAGGCTTACCATAATCCGGACAAGGACAGGATAAGAGACACGCTGATATTGGGCACGAAGCAGATAGATACGTTATTCAGATTGAGGGGGAAGAACATCAGGCACAACATCGATGATCTGCTCTATCTACTATCACGGTACTGCCCTGATGTCTTTTCCGCCCGGGGCATAATCAATCTAGAAACGCTGGTTTCGAATATCACGAAGGAACAATATGAGGCTCAGTATAGTAAGGCGAAGGCTCCATTTATCGAAATCAGCAATCCGCCCCCTGGGCAGTATCTCGACGTAGCGGATACCGGTGAGGAAACCAGGCCTTGGGAGATACTTCTGGAGGCAAGAAGCCAAACCTATACAAACTATACCTATTATATGTTTGGTGAGTTCTGGGACATCATAAAGTTCCAGAGGCTGCAATCTCTCGGGGAGATAGAGGTGTATTTCAGGGATATTCCTGCAATGATCGAGCAACACGCCAAGATGCTAGGCAGCTTTTCTGAAGAACAACTGGTAGCGTATAGGAATATTGTTAGAGACATCCAGATCATCTTATACGGCAAGAAGAGCTAATTCTCTTAGGCTCAATCTCAGGTGCCAGAGAACGGCGATCGAGGGTGACGAAGGAGGGGTGGGTGGAGAGGCGGTAGCCCTTGGAGCGGTTGCATTCGATGAACTTCTCGCCGTCGCGGTAGCGGAGGGCGGGGCGGAGGCGGTCGCGGAGCTGGCTGTAGCGCTGGCGGTGCTCGACGTCGATGATGAGGCCGGCGGCGGCGAGGTCTGAGGGGGAGACCCAGCCGCCGGCGCCCTTCTTGAGCTCCTCGACGAAGCGCATCAGGAGGGCGAAGAG
>JAKQBQ010000054.1 GCA_029574055.1 Methanobacteriota archaeon | reverse complement strand
ATCTTCGCTTTTTTGAAGAATCCCTCTTTGCCTATCGGCTCAAGGAGGGAATTGATATTTCGTACTTCTTCAACGGTCTTGAAGACCAAGGGGTCGGCAATGTAGAACCGGCCTCCGTCCTTCGTCCTCATATCCAGAAGCTCAGGTATGAACGCTTCCCCATCCGGTCCGGCCACGATCTCTCCGCCGCCTGTGGCTTCAGATAATGTCTCATCCTTACCGAAATCGGTAAGCACCAGCTCCAATCCCAAAGACAGTTCTATCGGGACCGCGTCCGGCGTGGAAAGCATGTCCATCATCTCATCGCTGCTTATCTTACCCTCTGCGAACGCTTCGACCGTTCCCTCGTCCATGGGAAGGAAGAGCATCACCTCGGCTGTGGGAGAACCCATTGGCTCATCGACATAGTCATCTTGCTCATCGGCATCCGGCGCATATGTCTGCGGGACGACGTCGGTGGCTTCCCTTATGACCTTCTCGATCCTCGTAAGGGATACTCCCCGCGCCATCAGGAGCTGCACCCCCTCGGCGAGGAAGTGAGACAGCTCGGACTGCAGCCGTTCGGCATCCTTTCCTTTCGATGAGCCGATCTTATCGATCCATTCCCGCACCCGTTTAGCGAACTCGGACAGCTGTTGTTCCGGATCCATCTTCCTTACGCCTGCCCATCAATGCTGGGCCCCTGCTGTTATCAGCTGCTCTACGATCTCGGTGAACCCGCCTTCAGACGCGTAATACATCGCGCTGTGCTCCAGGTTGTCGACGGCGTTTACATCCGCTCCTTTCTCTATGAGCATGGCGGAGAAGTCGTTCTTGCCCCGCATGGCGGCAACTATAAGCGGAGACTCCCCGCTCTCGTTCTGGAAGCTTGCGTCCGCGCCTTTCTCGATAAGTGCCAGACCAAGGAACTTGTTGCCTCCTGCGGCGGCATAGTGAAGCGGGGAGTTCCCGTTCAGCAGCCGAAGGTTCGCGTCCGCCCCGGCGTCGAGGAGCATGCGCACGACCTGAAGGTTGCCGTTCATGGACGCTATGATCAAAGGCGACTCTCCGCCGTCGTTGACAGCGTCGATCTCCGCGCCGGATTTGATCAGGGCGGCCACCACCTCGCTCTGGCCGTTGTGGGCGGCCTGATGCAGAGGCGTGTTGCCCGCGACATCCTTTGTCGCGCCTATGCTCAGCAGCGGGATTATGTCGCGAAGGCCGTGGGCGGTGGCGTAGTCCAGCGCTATGTGTCCCTCATTATCCTTTATCGCAACATCCGCACCCAGGGAGATGAGGAATTTCGCAGCCTCTGTCCTGTTCTGCTGCAGAGTGTGTATCAGAGGGGACTTCCCATACTTGTCGGTAGCGTTTATATCCGCGCCGGCATCGATCAGCATTTTCATTATCTCTTTGTTCCCGCTATGTGCCACAGCGTGCAGCGGGGTCGTGCTCTCGTTGTTGGCGAGGGTCGCGTCTGCGCCGTTGTCCAACAATATCTTCACAATGTCCCGTGCGCCTTTTACGCTGGCGTAGTACAGCGGCGTGCCGCCGGTCTGGTCGCGCTTGTTGTAATCGATGCCGCCTTTTTTGACAAAGGCCTCTACAATGCCCTTCTGCCCGTTCTTGCAGGCATTCAAGAATGTGTTGTCCATCTTCCGATCTCCTTACATTTTGCCTAATAAGAGTTTTACCAACGGCTCGTTGTTCTGTTCCGTGGCTATATCCAACGCACTCTTTCCTGCGTTGTTGATCTTGTTCGCATCGGCACCGAATTCCAGCAGCATGTCGCACAGGGTCTTCGCGCCGGTGTTGTTCCGGTTGCGGGCGGCGTAATGCAGAGCGGTATCGCCGTTCTTATCCGCCGCGTTCACATTTGCGGATTGTTCCAGCAGCAAAAGCTGAGGATTCTCCATTATCTCGAAGTCATCGGCGCAGGCGTACATCAGGGCGGTCTCGCCGAACCTGTTGGCGATGTTGATGTCGGGATTGTGCTTCATCACAGCATAGAAGATATCCCCTTTCTTGCTGTGCTTGTTGTATGAGCCGCCGCTGGCAGACTTGCAGGCAAGCAGCAGCAGGGTGTTGCTGTCGTCATCCACTGCCGCGTTGATGTCCATGCCGGCGCTGACAAGGGCGTTGATGATCTTCGGTATGTTGGCGAACATTTGCTCATATCCGCCGGAGGAAGTGGAAAAGACAAGATAATACGCCGCCATCCGGCCGTTCCCGTCCTTGAATGAAGGGTCAGCACCGTAAGAAAGAAGAGCCTCCGCCGCGCCCGCCTGGACGTTCGCTGCGGCGATTGCCAGAGCGGTGCAGCCGCCCATATTCTGATCGTCCTTGTCCTTCAATGAATTCATGTCAACGCCGGTGCCGGCAATCGCCTCTATCGCTTTTATGTCGCCTTTCTCGGCGGCCTGGTGCAGGGTCATTCCGCCTGCGGCGACCGCAGCGCTGTCTCCCTCGTCCGTAAGATCCCCGGATAGGAACGCAGCGATCTTCTTCGCGCCGTTCTGCACCGCCACATCCAATGCCGATCTTCCGTATTCGTTCTTCTCGTCGATGTCCACGCCGCCTTTTGCGAAGGCTTTGACCACGCGGAAGTAATCCTCCACCAGATTCACGGCGGCGTCGTACGCTTGCTGCGCCTTTGCGGGAGGATTGGAAACGGTGTTCTTGATGTATTGTTCTGTCTCCTCATCGGTCATGTTCCGACCCTTGCAGCGCGCGACCGTCTCCTCATAATTCTTTTTTGACTGTTCCAGCTCCCGTTTTTTGATGTCGATGCCGGACATGGCGTGCCGCACATATTCGCTTGCGATATGGATGCCGGTGTTCCCGTCCTTATCGGTGATGTTCAGCTTCGCGCCGCGCTCCGCCAGGGTCTCCACCATCTCCGCAAGGCCGTTCCGAGCAGCGTAGTGGTAACAGGTCATGCTTTCGTTCTCGTCCTTGCGAAGAGCGCTGACCTTGTTGTCAAGCAATAAGGCGTGGTCTTCGCCACCGCGCCTTCCGGCTTGAGCACATACCTGCTTTCCTCCTGGCGGGCAAGTATGTGCAGAAGCGTGAACCCGTAATCGGCGGCAACGGCGGGGGATACTCCCGCCTCGAATAGCAAGACCAAAGCTTCGGGATGGGCGAAATCGGCGGCGAGGAAGGCCAATTCGTTCAATTTGTTCTCTTGGCCTTTGTTCTCCTCGATCGCTATGGGGTAGGCTTTCAGCACCGCGTCCCGGTCCTCGCGGCCGTATTTGCTTTTGATCTCGCTCAGATTCATTCCTATTCCTTTTCCTCAGCTGCTTCCCAGCCTTTTCTTGAACGATTCGAATGCCGGGCCCGTAAGCCCCGACGACAGCCTCTGCGCCTGCTCGTTCATCCCTTTTCTCTGATATACGTCGATAAGTGCCAGTATGGCGATCTGTTCCGCCGCCTTCGGGAAGCGCGCGCAGAAATCCGGATCCATCGGCGTGAGGTATACCTTATCTTCGATCTGCTTTTCCGTCAGTTTGACATGGGTCTCGCTGTTTTCCGAGGTTCCTTTCATAACGGCCGTGGCGGGAGTGGCGGCGGACGCCGCTTTGAGCAGGTTCAATGCCTGCTCGAAACATTGCGCCGCCATGGTCAGATCATTGGCGCGCAGGTAGCACAGCCCTAACGCGAAACGGGCGACGGGGTTCTTTTCCGTCCCGGATTCGGATAATACGAGGAATGCCTGGGCATCCCAGCCCTGCCTGAGGTATTTGACCGCTGCGGATATCTGCTCGGGGGTCGTTTGCTTGTCAGAAGGTCCACCGGAATTGAAGCTCATGTTACTATCGAATCTATATTGGGGTATGTATTAATAATGCATACCACACGCACGCCGCATGAACGCGCATGCCTTTTTCAGGAGGCCTGCGGGTGATATTTTGTATTTGATCTGCAACTATCGGATCTGATATCGACGCGTTGAGAGTGTTGCCGGCATTCTTCATGGCAATATTGCCGGTGTGCTGCTATTCATCAAACGGGGTTGGGCGAATGCTTCCCCGCGAGATCATCCATAAATGGGTATCCCGAGGCTTATGATCTTACTTATTGCAGAGGGATCATCCGTAGTGACCACATCGACCTCTTTGCACAGCGCGTCAATAATATCCAGCCTGAACCCGCTCAGCTCGATCAGGTCTGAAATGGCACCGGGCTCAACATAGAGATCGATATCGCTGCTGCTGTCGGCATCGCCTCTGGCATATGAGCCGAACAATATCACGGACGCGACCCCGTACCTCTCGGCAATGGGTCTGATCATCTCTGCGATCTCATCTATGGTGTATATCTTGTTCGACCGCCCTGCCGTTTGCATATCCTGTGTTGTATGTGTTCTTGCATTAATAACTCTGATTCCGGTCAGCGAAGATAAATTGCCTGACGTTCGCAGATCGAACCGCGATCGGACAAATGGCTCCCGATCTGATGAGAAAGAATATGCTTTTCGTTCAAGAACAAATATCAGAGCCCACCCGTTTTCACGCAAAGAAGCGGGTCTGCCTACGGAATGAGCTTTCACCCGCCTGTCAGGGCAGACTCTGAGGATCAGCTCCGCAACTCTTTTCTCCAGTCCATCTCGGTCGTGCGCAGGTTCTCCTTCACCTCATCCAAGGTGAACGTTTTGCATATGACGTAAGCGGCCTCGTTGATCTTGGGGTTCGTAGAGATGATTCCACCCTTAAGCAGGTACGGGCTGAGACCCCTCTCGAATGCCCCGAAATATGTGCCAAGCACACAATATTGGGTCACCATCCCCGCAAGCAGTATGCTGTCCCCGCCGCACTCCTTGACCGTTTCCTCCAGCTTTGTGTCGAGGAAAGAGTTCATATGCTTTTTGTGGACGATGATGTCCGTCGGATATGTTATTATCCCGTGAAGGAACTCGTCGCCGTCGCTTTTTTCGTAGTTGGAGCATTCGCACTCGCCGTCATAAAAAATGAATATTACCGGCCTGCCGGCGGCGCGGAACATCGCCGCAGCTTCATTTATCACCCTTACGGCTTCCTCGTCCCCTTTCTCCGGTATCGACCCTCCGGTGAATTTCTTCTGGACATCTACCACGACAAGGACTATCTCCCTTTCTTCCTTCTTCGGCATAGAACCGGTCATGCGTTAAAGCATACATTGAGAAGTTATATTATTAATGACGAGGAGTGGACAGGGCGAGATTCGAACTCGCGGCCTCTACCATGCCAAGGTAGCGATCTTCCAACTGATCTACCTGCCCGTGTTTCTTCTGAATGAGGAGCCATTATTAAAGATTTGGCTTAACGGTTACTGAGTTTGGACGTGTTTTGTTACTGAGTTTGGCGAGATTTTTTGAGCCTGCCGGCCTCTCTTGTTTGACCGATACTGAAAATGCCGATCAAACGTAAGTAAAAAGATCACTGTTCGAAGTCCGACTCAAGCGTGGACTGGAACCTGTGCGTCTCTCCGGGTATGCGGGTGGGGTATTTTCCGTTCACGCAGGCCAGGCAGA
>JAKQBQ010000042.1 GCA_029574055.1 Methanobacteriota archaeon | reverse complement strand
AATCTATCGGAAAGCAGGGGGACCATCCCCGCCCAGAAGGAGATGTCCCCTCCGAGGCCGGTTATCAGTACGACGGGCTCGCCGCTGCCGCTCACTTCATAATTCATTTTGATGTTTCCGACGGTCTCCTTAGGCATTTATCCCTTCTCCGGATCACAAGATGCTTTTTTGGATTGAGGAACTTCTACAAAAAGGTAATGCCGGCTCGAAAAAGCAAAAAGTGTGTGTTTGGAGCGGTCTGATGATGCGCTGTCGCAAAAAAACGGACGGTTCCGGAGTGTTCGGGAGACAGCCGGGGGATCATGCCGCTGATGGAGAAGATCGAAAAGAGGCCGGCAAACCGCGATATTCGGCACCATATATCCACGCGAGGGGAACGGGACCGAAGGAAAAACCGATCGCTGCTGATTAGTTATATATCCACGAGAGCGCATAAGGGCTTCAATAGGCTCAAAATATAAAAGGTACGAATTATGAACGCCAAGAAGAAACTCAGTGAGCGGAAGCTGTCTATCCCCATTTCTCTTGTTCTGACCCTTGTCGCGGTAGTGTTCCTTGTAAGCATCGCGCCGATAGGCGAGCACGATACGGTATCCGCCGATCCGGCTTATCTCACGCTGGATCCGAGAACCAATTGCACATTTACCGACAACGGCGACGGCACGATCACAATAGAGTCATTCATAAAACCCGGGTCTCCCCCCAACACAGACATCATCATACCCGGCAAGATCGACGGCAAGACAGTGGTGTCGATAGCTGCAGGCGTATTCGCGGGGACCGGTTTGACCAGCGTCCAATTCGGGACATTGGACGATCCCAGTATGATCAAGACCATAGGGGATAACGCGTTCCAGAGCTGTTCTCTGGGCGGCGGCATCACCTCGCCCGGCAGCGCATATTCTCTCCCGGGAACGTTGGAGACGATAGGCATCGGCGCTTTCTATGCATGCAGCGGTCTATCCGCTATCGATCTTCCACCCTCTTTGACAAGCATAGGGGGAAGCGCATTCTATGCCTGCACCAGCTTGGTATCCGTAGATATGTCCGGGCTCACAGGGATAACGGTCATACCTTCTAATTGCTTCAGAGACAGCACGAGCCTCACGAACGTGATATTGCCGCCCGGCTTGGTCACCATTGATGCCTACGGGTTCTACAACTGCAGGCTGGACGGGTTGGTGGTCCCCGGGACTGTAACGTCTATCTTGTCTCCGGCGCTTTGGAACATGAGGGCGGACAGCATCCTCGACCTCTCCGCATTCGCCCCCGGCGAATTGCCGGGCGCTCCATGGTACGCTAACACTGCGAAACTCCGCTGGGCATCCGAACCTGTGGTGGATGCCGCGTGCTATCCCTTTGTCTTCAACCCCGACACGGGTAAGATATGCGGCCTGCAGGAAAGCTATTCAACCATAGGCCCCATCACGATACCCGCATACTTCGCCATCGATAGGGATAGCGACGGCACGTCTGAGACATATCCTGTTACGGGGCTTTCCGACGGGGCGTTCTCAAGCGCGCCCGCGAGGACGCGCATTAACGCAGTTACGTTCGATCCGAACCCGAATATCACAGCCATACCCGAATACGCCTTCTACGGCTGCAGCAGGCTCGCTTCGATCGATATGCCCGATTCTATAACAAGTATAGGTGTGGGGGCGTTCAGGAGCTGCAACCTGCTGGTCTCCGTCACTTTGCCGGCTGACCTGCAGACACTCAGCACTCATGCTTTCTATCAATGCGGTGGCTTGATCGAAGTGACGCTCCCTGCGGGGGTCACTGCGATAGGCGATAGTGCATTCAACGATTGCAATGCTTTAGAAAAAGTGACGTTCGAGGGAACCGTGGCTCCATCTATCGTGAGCAGCGCATTCTCCAACAACGAGAAGCTGAGGGACATTTGGTTCGAAGAGCTGAATAAGAACGACATCGCCGGCGAACCATGGGGCGCCATCCGCGCGACAGTGCATTGGAAGGACGGCTCATATGATGACCCGACCATATTCTTAGACGATACAGGGGATTGGGAGTTCAACCCTCTTACGGGAGCGGTCATCAGGTTCGTCAATCCGGTGATCCCCGCCGATCTTACGGTTCCAAGTTCGCTGACATATACGCCGCAGAGCGGTGTACCGGTGCAGTATAACATCACGGCAGTGGGTGAGGGCGGCAGTACCAACACCTTGGTCCCGGCAGGGACGATCATTGACAGCCTGACGATCGAAGACGGCATAAGAACGCTGAACTCATATGTTTTCAACGGCATTAAGATAAAGACCGTGAACCTGGGGAACACGCTCCAAACCATCGCCCAATATGCGTTCAGGAACAGCGGGCTCACCTCGATGCCCGTTCTGCCGGACAGTTTGGGGACGATAAGCGATACTGCGTTCATGGGCCAGGCGTTCCCCGCAGGGACGGTGGTCACCATCCCAAGCGGAGCGACAACCGTTTACTATAACGCCTTCAGCAATAATCCGAATATAGCGCAGTTCAACATCAAACAGTATCGGAATCTTCCGACGGATGCGGGTTATCCCGGAACTCCTGGTACCTATCCGGCGTCTCCGACCGCTGTCAAGAACAACGCGCCCTTCGGGGCGCCGGTGGGAACGATCGTTTCCTTTGAGGATGACACCAAGGCCATATTCAGGAATATCGTGTTAACACCGGACGCCACGAATAACGCCGTCGTGATAACGTTCCAAACCATGCTGAACGTCGGCCTGAACCTCAGCGGTGTGACCGCGGCGGGATTCACGCCCGCGGAGCTGGCGGCGCAGTTGGAGGTCACCATAAGGACCGGCCTCGGCGCATGGAGCGATGTTAAACTCACCGTATACAACACGGACGGAGCCGGCAATAACGGGAACGACAATTATTCGTTCACGGTAAGCTACAGCATAGATCCTCTTACAACGGTCAACCAGATACTTGTGGATCAATTCCATTCCGTCACTTATGATGCGAACCACGCCGGTGTCACCGACCCGACGGACGCGAACACGTATGTTGCGGGATACTCCGTAACGCTTGTCGGATCGCCGGGGACAGCGAGCGGCGTGGTGTTCCTGGGATGGAGCACCCAGCAATCTTCGGTCATAACATCCCAAGCGCAGCGCGACGCCCTGTCCGATTTCTACGCAGGATCGAGCGCGTACACCATGGGAACGGGGAATGTCCTGTTCTATGGGGTATGGGCGGAGGATCTGAACGACGACGGCACGCCCGACTATCAGGAGGATAAATTCACAGTCGAGTACTACGGCAACAGCCAAACAGGCGGATCCGTTCCGGCATCGGTCACCGATAAGCTGAACACAGAAGTGGTAACGCTTTCGGGCAACACCGGCGGTTTGGTGAAGACCGG
>JAKQBQ010000022.1 GCA_029574055.1 Methanobacteriota archaeon | reverse complement strand
GCTTGGAGAGGTACCGTGACATTCAGGCCGTCGGCGGTCCTTGAGGGAACGACCACGCTCACATTCCCGAAGTTGGACGCGTCTGCATTCACCGGCTGTATCGCCGCTATCCACTCATAATCGTTAACATCCCCCGTGAAGTCGTACGGATAGGTGATGATGAAGTTCGATGTCCCGGACGTGCTGTCCGTCGAATACCATACGCTGCTGTTCTGCAGCGAATACCCCGAATATTCTGCCATTGCGGTCACGCTGCCCGCAATGTTCGTTTTGGTGGTTTCCAGCACCGCGCCGATGCGGATGGTGCTGCTTCTATCTAACGGATACACGGCAGGGCCGTCGTAGGTCCCGTCATACTTCGGGATGCTTATCGGATCCGTTCCGATGACCGCGTTTCCACCAAGCTGGATATATTGCCTTAGGTTGATCGACGAAGGGACCGAGCCGTTGGAGAGCCCTATCGCAAGATCGGAACCTTCGGTTGCGCCCATGACGGTGTTCCCGCTTACAGTGCCGCCGTTCATTACGAACATCCCGCCGGTGCCGCTGCTCTTTGTGGATACGAATACTCCTCCGCCTGTGCCGGAATAAACGGCGTCATCCACGATGTTCCCGGTTATGATGCCGCCGTTCATTATGAAAGTGCTGTTCCTGACAAGACAAACGCCTCCTCCGCCGGCGAATCCGTGCTCGCCGCTGTCTTTGCATAAAGCTGTGTTGCCTGATATCTCCCCGCCGTTCATCGTGAAGGTTGCACCATAGTTGATGTGCAGCCCCCCTCCGCTTCCGAACGCTGTGTTGCCGGTTATGAGCGCTCCGGGATACATGGTCGCTGTCCCGCTGTACAGGTAGAATCCTCCGCCGTTATCTATTATCGAGGTGTTGTTGCTTATTTCCCCGTAAATATCGAAGTGGGCGGAAGCTGAACTGTATTGCCTGAAGGCGGCTATCCTTACGGTGTTCCCGGTGGTGACGCTGCTTTCGTGGAGGGTGATATTGCCTGATGCGAACGAGATCGTCAATACCGATCCGCACAGGATCTCGTTGTCGCTGATCAGTCCTTTCAGATCGATAGTATGGCCGCTTCCCCCGATCCCTATCAGAGGGGTGTCGTTGCTGCCTGTCAGGTTGTTGCCGCTTATGGTGCCGCTGAACTCGACGCTGCTGTCCGACCCGCCGATCCCGAAGGCCGATCCCGAAAGGGAAGTGAAGGTATTGTTGTTGAAGTCGCCGCTGAACTCCGCGGTGTTCCCCGGCCCGCCGATGGAGAAGGCCTGCGTGCCGACGAAATCATTATCGTTGATCTCGCCCCCGATGTACACCCCGCATCCTCCCATCGTGCATCTGAATATGGGCTTGGAGAAAGTACAGTTCTCAATGGTGCCGGTGAAGTTGACCGTGGACGGCTGGTCCGTGTGGATGTACGAGGCGCTTATCGTCCTGCCTTCCATCACCGTATCGAAATTCAGGACCGCGCCGCCCTGGAGCCAGAAGGCTCCATAGTAAGTGCCGCCGCTTGCGTTCGCGCCCTCTACGTAGCTTCCGTTGTTGATATTGACCGTCGCGCTCAACGCCATTATGGCCGTGGCGCCGCCTACGTTGATGATGTTCGCTCCGTCTTCCAACGTTATCGTTGCTGTCGGGGAATATGCGGCTATCACCGCATCATACACATGGTCCGCCCAGTTCGGCTGGGGGCTGCCTGCGCTCACCGGGAACGGGTCTGTGTAGCCGTCGGGGCCGTTCCGGTCATCCAAAGTTATGTTCCTGAGGATCAGCGACGAGGTCTGCGTGGCGGCCGGGTCCGTTGCAACTTCTATCATGGCGGGGTTGTATTCCCCCCTTAAGTCAACGTTGGAAGCGAACCCCGTTCCCCTGGAGATGGTTATCCCGCTCCCCTGCCCTTCTATAGTGATGTGTTTGCTTGAGATATACAGCATTTGAGTGATGGTGATGTCCTGCGTAACGACGATCACATCCCCGTCCACAGCGCTTGCGACGGCGGCAAGCAGCTCAGTCTCGTCCGATACAGGTATGTTTACTCCATCAGACTCTTCCGCCGCGGATGCGGCCAAGAATGTTGCGAGAAGCAGCGCTGCGCACAGCACCATATAGATCTTTTTATAATTCGTTTTCAAAAAATGCCCCCGTATTGTTTTGTACGTGTATGGAGAACTATGTTGATAAAACTGTCGTGAGTACGCATTCTTCCACAGGATCGGCGGTCACGTTCCTGCGTCGTCCGTCACGACCAAACTGTTCACTTCTTCCACCGGGACATCGGCGACCGGATCCGTCTTCCTCAGATGTGCCAGACGCAGCGATACAAAATCCCCGAGTATGATGCATTTGAGATTCTTCTCCAGGTTGCTTGTTCCTGTCACATGGTATGAGACGATCTTCAGCTTCTTGTCCTCGAGTACCCATATGGACGCGTCCGCCATGTGCTTGACTATGCCGGAAGCGTTGTCGTCGTAGAGGATCACCGGCATGAACATCTTGTTGTTCTCATCGCTCGTCCATCCCACTATCTCGTTGTGGTTGAACTCCGGGAGCGAGCCGCAGAAGGATAAGGATTTAGAATTCTCGTTGATCTGCGTCTTCCACCTGATGGCGGACGACCTCATGTTTGCCAGGCTGTAGATCACCGGTATCTTGTGAAACAGTGCTTTAGCGATTTCCATGACGAGGGTGCTCTCCTCCGATATCAGCTCGTCCCTGTGTTTTTTCAGGTATGGAAGCATCCTGCCGAGGGATGCCGCTGCGTCGCAGACCTCCATTTTCTCCAGCGCTTTCGACAGATATCCCAAAAGATACCCGAACGCGCCTCTCGACTGCAGCCCGGGCGGCATCTTGATGAGGATGTTCTTGTTGAACGTGCACCTGTGCATAAGCTCCCCTCCCACGGTGATGCAGATGATGGTGCACCCCTTTGCCCGAGCTTCGTCGTACGCCATCAGCACTTCCTTCGTATTCCCGGAATAGCTTACGCATATGACGACAGTCTCATGTCCAACCCATCCCGGCAGCTCTATCCCGCGGACCACTGTTATGGGAAAGCCGGCCGTGCTGTCGGCGTAGTCGGACACTACTTCGCCTGCCAGTGCGGATGCGCCCATGCCGCAAATGCATATTTCCTTAGATCTCGGGAGAGGCGGGAGTTCGGAAGCGAGGGCTTCCTCTATCTGTTCCGGCAGGCCGTTCACCTGCCTGTACATCATCGAATCCGTGAACCTCTCGCCCAACTGTTATCTCCGCATCTCCAAACCCGTCTCAATATAAAAATAAGGGCTCTCAGCCCCACCTACAACACATCTACCCTATTACAAAATATTTAGTAGTGGAATATCCTTCCGCTTTAGTACCATGAGCGAAGGTTTTGTTCGGAAAAGCACCCTGAAAGAGGTGTTGGAGGATATCAGGACCGGTAGGATCGTGCTCGTCTACGATTTTGACGAGCGCGAGAAGGAGACGGACATGACCATCGCTTCGGAGTTCGTGACCCCGGACATCCTGAGGAAAATGAGGAACGACGCCGGCGGGCTCATATGCACCACCACCCCCAACAAAACGGCGAAAGAGCTCGGCCTTCCGTTCCTTTCCGACGTGTTCTGGAACAACAGGGACGCCTACCCCCTGCTGGGGATGATGGCCCCCAACGATATACCCTACGACAACACGAAATCCTCTTTCGGCATCACGCTCAACCACAGGAAAACATACACCGGGATCACCGACGGCGACCGCGCGTTCACCATCAGGGAATTTGTCAGCACTGTATTCAGGGATGCACCCGCGGAGGACCGCATAAAAGAATTGGGGGAGCATTTCAGGGCCCCCGGACATGTTCATCTCTTGAACACAACCTCCAAACTCCTGAAGACAAGGCACGGCCACACAGAGCTGTGCACCGCCCTCATGTACATGGCAGGGGTCAAGCCGTCCGCCACCATCTGCGAGATGATGGGGAACGACGGGATGTCGAGATCCAAAGAAGAAGTGATCGAATATTCCAAAAAGAATGGGATGCATTTCATTACGGGAGAAGAGATAATGGCGGCCTGGGACGAGTTCCTTAAAGAGACAGGAGCGGATGTATGACCATGGTCCGAGTCATGGCTTCCGGGGTTTTCGATCTGATCCACACGGGGCACGTTTCGTACCTCGAACAGGCGAGAAAGATGGGCGATGAGCTCATCGTCGTGGTCGCCTGCGACGAGACCGTCCGCAAGAACAAGCACGAGCCGGTGACACCTGAGAACATGAGGGTAAGGATCGTGGACTCCTTGAAGCCCGTTGATCGGGCGATCCTCGGAAAGGAAGGGAATATGTTCGATGTGGTGAGAGAAATAACCCCCGACATCATTGTCTTGGGATTCGACCAGGCGTTCAGCGAGGACGACCTCAGAAAAGGGCTTGAGAAGAACGGCCTCGGCCACATCAAGGTGGCGCGGGCGGCGGAGTACGCCGAAGACCTTACCGCCACCAGAAGGATAATCGAAAAAATAAGGAAGCTGGAGGAGTGGTCTTGAAGACGATCGGCGTGGCGGACACCACTTTCGCAAGGTTCGACATGGCCTCCGCCGCAATAAACGAGCTTGAGAGGACCGGGACGGGATTCAAGATAGAAAGGTACACCGTTCCCGGAGTGAAGGACCTCCCGGTCGCATGCAAGATCCTCATCGAGGAGAGAAAATGCGACATTGTCATTGCGCTGGGTATGCCCGGTGCGGCCGAGAAGGACAAGATGTGCGCCCACGAGGCCTCCACGGGGCTGATACGGGCGCAGCTCATGACCAACACCCACATAATAGAAGTGTTCGTCCACGAAGATGAAGCAAAAGATGATAAGGAATTGGCTTTCCTCGCCGAAAGAAGGGCGAGAGAACATGCCGTTAATGTTTACAGCCTGCTCTTCAGGCCGGAGGATCTCAGGCGCAATGCCGGGACCGGGCAGAGGCAGGGGTTTGCGGACGCCGGTCCGGTAAGAACAAGGTGATGATATGAAAACATACAAGATCGGAATGGTGGCGGCGGAGTTCAACTTCGACGTCACGTCCATGATGATAGAGAGAGCAAAAGCAGAGGCAGAGTTCCTCGGCGTGGAGATCACAAAAACGATAATGGTCCCGGGGGTCTACGAGATACCGCTGGCAGTGAAAGCGCTGCTGGAAAGGACCGACGTCGATGCCGTGATAACCCTCGGGGCGGTCATAAAAGGAGAGACGAAGCACGACGAGATCGTCATTGCGCAAGCCTCAAGGCTGGTCTCCGACCTTCAGCTGGAATTCAACAAGCCGGTGGCGTTCGGCATAACCGGGCCGGACATGACGCAGCTCCAGGCAATGGACCGCATCGAGAAGGGAAGGGACGTCGTCGATGCCGCGGTAAAGATGCTGAAAAGGCTCGAAAAGGTCTAATTATCCTTTCAATGCTTTTGCGGGCCGCAGCAACCGCTGCGGTACCGCGAAGCCATGGTATTTATATATTGTACGTTATTAAGAGATTATTATTGCAAAAAGTGGTACGACTTTTTGTAATATTCACTACAATAAAGAACAACAGAGGTTCTCGGAATGAAAAGATTGTTCATGCAGGATCTGATCGATTGGAAGAAAAGCGAGGGGCGTATGCCGCTGATGGTATACGGAGCGCGCCAGGTCGGCAAGTCCACAACGATATACGAATTCGGGAAGACCCATTATTCAAATGTGGCGCTTTTCAATTTCGAGCACAACAAACCTCTGCAGAGCATTTTCGAAAAGGACCTCGACCCCAAGAGGATAATCCCGGAATTGGAGGCGCTGGCAGGCGAAACGATATCCAAAGGAACAACGCTTGTGTTCTTCGACGAGATACAGGAATGCCCCAAGGCCATCACCTCCCTGAAGTATTTCTGCGAAAAGGCGCCCGAATACCATGTGATCGCGGCAGGCAGCCTGCTGGGAGTGACGATCAGCAGGAAGAAGGATGGCGAAGGTACAAGTTTCCCCGTGGGAAAAGTGAATTTGCTGACTGTCTATCCGATGACATTCCTGGAATTCCTCATGGAAATAAATCCAATGATGATCGATCGGATCAAAGAATGCTTTACCGCTGACGAGGCTATGCCGGAGGCGCTGCACAGCAAGGCGCTGGAACTATACAGGATATATCTCTTCACGGGCGGGATGCCGAAAGCCGTTTCAGAGTATTCGCAGGGAAAGGATCATGACTTCGTCCGATTCGCGCAGAACGAGATACTCAGCATGTACCATAGCGATATGGGGAAATACAGCACGAGGTCGGAGCTGATCAAGATCGAGGAAGTGTACGGCAGCATCCCCGCCCAGCTTGCGAAAGAGAATAAGAAGTTCCAATACAGCATGATAAAGAGCGGTGCGAGGGCAAGCACGTATGAGACCGGCCTGCACTGGCTGACAAGTGCGGGATTGGTGATCAAATGCCACAAGGTGCGCGAGGGGAAGTATCCTCTTGCCCCCTTTGTGGATATGACCGCGTATAAGATCTACATGAACGATGTCGGGCTGCTGAACGCAAAAAGCTCCGTAGCGAGGAACAGGATACTGAGCGACAGCATTTCAGGCGAGGTTAAGGGCTCGATGACGGAGAACTATGTCGCCCAAGAGCTTGCCGCGAAAGGATCGACCCTGTATTATTGGGAAAGCGACGGCAGGGCGGAGGTCGATTTCGTTCTGCAGCTTGGAGACCGGACCGTTCCGATAGAGGTCAAGTCGGCAGACAATACGCAATCCAAAAGCCTGAAGGTATATGCTTCCAGATATGGGCCGGAATATTCGATAAGGATATCGGCAAAGAACTTCGGTTTCGAGAACAAGATCAAAAGCGTTCCTCTGTATGCGGTCTGGTGCATAGAATGACAGCGCCTGCAGGAAAGTGGGGTGTGCGTGTCCCGGCGCGTCAAGGGAAATAGGCATATCCGCATGCATTCTTTCCAAAACGTGTTCATATCAAATTCGGAGCAATTTGATCAAAAAACGAGGTTTTGACATAAATCCTTTAAATATAATGTCATACATACACGTTTTAAGGGAATCACTAATTCCCTGTTCACTGAATCACTATCACGATAAACATCGTCCGAGGACGATAGGTCAACGAAGCGCCCAAAGGGAGCAGCCCGGCGGGCTCATATGAGGACAGTAATAGGATGGGAAAAAGCACCGCTGTATCCAAGAAACGCGGTGCGGACAGCAGAGCAGGACGCATAGTTTTTCCCTCAAGCCCAAAGGAGGGCTGACAAATGAACATTGATCCAAATGCAACAAAATACATGATAAAAGCAAAGATCACCGCAGACGGCATCGTAGAGAAACCCGACGTCGTCGGCGCGATCTTCGGACAGACAGAAGGACTTTTGGGAGAGGACCTTGATCTAAGGGACCTCCAGAAGACCGGAAGGATCGGAAGGATAGAAGTGGAAGTGGTATCCAAGGGCGGCAAGTCCGAAGGGATAGTCTACGTATCCTCAAGCCTCGACCAGGTGGAGACGGTGCTTATAGCCTCGTCTTTGGAGACGATCGACAGGGTCGGACCCTGCAAAGCGGTCATCAGGGTCTTGGGAATAGAGGATGTGCGCATAATAAAGAGGGAGAAAGTGGTCGAACGCGCCAAAGAGCTCCTCAACGAGAT
>JAKQBQ010000189.1 GCA_029574055.1 Methanobacteriota archaeon | reverse complement strand
GAGAAATACGGCATACCCGAGATAACGGAGGTCAGCCTCAAGACCCGCAACAAGCCGGGAATACTCATAACCGGTCATGACCTCAAAGACCTCGAGGAACTCCTGGAGCAGACGAAAGGAAGCGGCGTGGATGTCTACACCCACGGGGAGATGCTTCCCGCACATGCGTACCCCGAGTTCAAGAAGTACGACAACCTCGTTGGGAACTACGGCAACGCCTGGCACAGGCAGAAAGAGGAGTTCGAATCCTTCAACGGGCCGATATTGGTCACAACTAACTGTCTTGTCCCCCCGAAAGATTCGTACGCAAAGAGGATGTTCACCACCGGGGTCGCCGGCTTCAAGGGCATTGAGCACATATCAAGCAAGAACGGCCGCAAGGACTTCTCGAAGATCATAGAGCTGGCAAAGACCTGCAAGCCTCCGGTCCAGATAGATGACATGAGCATACCCATAGGATTCGCCCACGACACCGTCCTGAGCGTGGCCGACAAAGTGCTCGCCGCGATCTCGTCCGGCGCATTGAAGAGGCTTGTTGTCATGGCCGGCTGCGACGGAAGGAAATCCGACAGGAAATACTACACCGAGTTCGCAGAGGCCCTTCCGAAGGACACCATAATCCTTACTGCAGGATGCGCCAAGTACAGGTACAACAAGCTTGGCCTCGGCGACATCGGAGGAATACCGAGAGTGCTGGACGCGGGACAATGCAACGACTGCTACTCCTTGGTCGTGGTCGCGCTCAAGCTCTCCGAGGTCACCGGCCTGTCCGTGAACGAGCTTCCGCTTTCGTTCAACATCTCCTGGTACGAGCAGAAGGCCTGCCTTGTGCTGCTGTCGCTGCTTCACCTTGGAGTCAAGGACATCATGCTCGGCCCGTCTCTTCCGGAGTTCGTTTCGCCCAACATACTGAAGGTGCTGGTAGACACATTCGGCATAAAGGGCAACTCTAAAGTAGCGGCGGACATGAAGATCCTGAACATCGCATGATCGGAAAAATCCCTTCTTAAAAACCTTTTACTCCCCCTCTGGGTCAAGGATCCGTGAGGAGGTTGTTTTATTTTCAACCCATGCCGGCAACGAAAAATAGAAATAGTATTTTAGCATGACACGTGTTAACACATAGCACGGTGATAAAATGTTCGGCAAAAACATACGTTTGGAAAGAATAATAGACAGAGAGACAGGGAACGCGGTGGTCGTCCCGATGGACCATGGGATGTCCATAGGTCCTGTGGACGGCCTGACAGACATGAAAAGCACTGTCAATGCGGTAAGCGAGGGCGGTGCAACGGCTGTTCTCATGCAAAAAGGCATCATACCTTACGGGCACAGGACCGCAGGGCATGACGTGGGATTGATACTCCACCTTTCGGCATCCACGAACATGGGCACCACCTCAGACTCCAAGGTGCTGGTATCGAATGTGAAGGAGGCACTCAAGTTCGGTTCCGATGCGGTTTCGATACACGTTAACCTCGGAGCCGAGAGCGAGCCCCACATGCTGTCGGATCTCGGGCAGGTGTCCATGGACTGCGCAGAATGGGGGATGCCCCTTCTGGTGATGGCCTACGCCCGCGGACCGACCGTGAAGAACCAGTTCGACCCCGATGCGGTGGCGCACTGCGCGAGGGTCGCTGCGGAGCTCGGCGCGGATCTGATCAAGGTGAGCTACACCGGCGACATCGATTCCTTCAAGAAAGTGGTCAAGGGCGCATTGGCGCCGGTACTGATAGCGGGCGGCCCGAAGATGAATTCGGACATGGACATATTAAATATGGTGTACGATTCTCTTCAGGCGGGAGGAAGAGGCGTTTCGATAGGAAGGAACATATTCCAGCACAGAAACCCCAAGAGAATGACCGAAGCCATTTCGGGGATCGTCCTGAAGGGGATGACCGTGGAGGAGGCCTCAAGGCTCCTTAAGTGATAGCCATGAAAGAGATATGGATGAGGGCGGACGTCCCGGACGACGTTGAGAAAAGGAAGAAGCTGCTGATATCCGGATTGGAGAGCGGGATCAATACGTTCATCGTCCGGCCGGGAGACGAGAAGTTCTCGTCGCTCGGAAAGGTCAGGCTCATTGTCAATACCGACGGCAAGCTGTCCGGAGAACTCAAAGGAAGGGTTGTCCGCGTCTCGACCCCTGAAGAACAGACGGCGGCCATGAACCTCTGCAGTAAAGAGGAGGTCCTGGTCGTATCAACGGGAGATTGGTCCATCATCCCCTATGAGAACCTCATAGCCGCGTCATCGGGAAAGACCAAGATAATGGCCTGCGTCTCATCCTCTAAGGACGCGGAGCTATGCAAGAACATCCTTGAGAAAGGCACCGACGGCATAGTCGTTGATGTGAAAGACCCAGATGCTGTGAAGAACATCGTAAAGAATGTCAGCATCACATCCGAGCTCGGACTGACCCCCCTCAAGATCGTCAGCGTTAAGAACATACAGACCGGCGACCGCATATGCATCGATACCTGTTCGAATATGATACCCGGAGAGGGGATGCTCATAGGATCGCAGTCATCATGCCTATTCCTCGTACAATCGGAAAGCGAGGAGAACGGGTATGTTGCAGCGCGCCCCTTCAGAGTGAATGCGGGTGCGGTGCACGCGTACATCATGATACCGGACGGCAAGACCAGATACCTATCGGAACTCCAGGCGGGCGATGATATCCTTATCGTTGACAGAAAGGGGGACACAAAGGTAGCGTCGATCGGAAGGTGCAAAGCTGAGGTAAGGCCGATGCTCATCGTCACCGCTGCGCATAACGGTGAAGAGTACACTACGATCCTTCAAAACGCGGAGACCGTCAAACTCGTCACGCCCAAGGGTTCGGTCTCGGTCAACGAACTCAAAAAAGGCGATGAGGTGCTTGCCCACTTGATGGAAGGCGGAAGGCACTTCGGAATGGCAGTGAATGAAAAGATCAAGGAGAATTGATCCCGATCCCGAACGAGGAACAGATGAAGGACATAGAGCACCTGCGAAAAGAGATCGAGGACATTGACGCGAAGATCGTCGAACTGATGATCGAACGCAACGATGTTGCCGGAGAGATCGGCCTCCTGAAGAACGAACTCGGATCCCCGTTGAGGAACTTGGATGTGGAGAAGAGGGTGATCGAGAGATATCGCAGCATGGCGGAGAACTCGTCGCTCCCCCCGGATGTGTCGGAATCTGTTTGCAGGATCCTGATAAACAGCTCTGTTGAACTCCAATCGGCGCTTGTGGGAAAGAGATGCGATAAAAAAGTTACTATAATCGGCGGCAGCGGAGGCATGGGGCAATGGCTTCAGAGATACCTCGGCAGGATGGGGGCAGAGGTGAACATCGTCGGACGTTCCGTCGGGCGCATGGAAGATGCAGAGAGTTCTGACATCGTCATAATATCCGTGCCTCCTTCGGCGATCGGGCCCACACTGAAAAAAGTTGATCAGATCTGCAAAAAAGACGCTTTGATCTTTGATATCTCGTCGATAAAATCGCCTTTCGCGGAAGACCTCAGAGATCTGGCTAAGCGCAGGAAGGTGTGTTCCGTACACCATATGTTCGGCCCTTCCGCGCCGTCGATGCTGGACAGGAACGTGGTTGTATGCGACTGCGGCTGCAAAGAGGCGGTGTCCGAAGCTGCCGATCTTTTTGACAATGAAGGATCCAACCTCGTGTTCACAAGCATAGAGAGACACGATGAGCTCATGGCCTACGTGCTTGCCTTCGCGCATGCTTCGAACATAGTCTTCTTTACGGCGCTTAGAGAAAGCGGCATACCCTTCGAAGAGTTTGACAAAATAGCATCCACTACGTTCAAAAGATGCCTTACCGCCGCCATTCCCGTGTCTGAGGAGAATGCTCCGCTGTACCATGAGATACAGAACTTGAACTGCAACGTAGAGGACATGTGGAATGTTTACGAAAGGGCGTTGAAGGAAGTGAAAAGGGCATCGCTTTCAGATGACCCAGATATGTTCATTGAAATAATGGAAAAGGGAAAGGAATATTTCAAAAGCGGCCGGCAGTGATCCGTCAATCCAATTTGACCTTCTCTTTCACGACCGCTTTTGGGTGGAGGGTCAGTTCATCGCGGTATTCCACTTTCCCTACCGCACAGCCTTTTCCTATCGCAACCCTGCCGCCCCTGATTGTATCCACTCTTGATCTTTCTATATCGATCTCATCGCCTTCTATGAGCTCCGCTTGGAAATGCCCTGTCCCGGTACGGAGATGTATGCGTATCTTGCCTCCCACGACCTCTTTTGCTCTTGCTTGGCCTTGGAATTTGAGATCGAGTTCGCCTGCGTTCAAGGTCCTGTTGACAGTAAGAGAGCCTTCCACTCTGACCTTCTCAGCTGACATGTTCCCTGTAATGTTCATGCGGCCGCCGAAGTCCACGTCCTCTGCGTCAAGATCGCCTGCTATATTGCAGACCCCGTCCATCTCGAACATGTATTTGACGCGCACGTTCCCATTTATTTTGCATACTCCGTCCACTTCCATCGAGTCGCAGGTAAGATCTCCGCTGATGGATGACATTCCGTCAATGATCACCTTATTGAACACACCGCCGGGTGCATTGCTTATTCCGTCAATAATCAAATCGCTCATTGCTTTCCTCTCCCTTTTTAAGTGACATGTTGGTCTTGAATGCTGCGGAGACCTGCTGCATGTTCATTTCAAAAACAAGTTTTGATGATGTGTCCATGTGTATCTTGGACACGTCTCGGACGATGGCGCAGAACACGACCCCCTGTTTCCTGTAAAGCCTGACGATGCTCCGGCGCAGCGCCTCCTTATCCTCTATTGCCAGCATGTTCACGATCGCCGTCTTCGCATCATCCAGCGACAGGCTTCCGCTTTCTATCGGCCAATCGACGGAATATGCCGTCAGGGCACCGTCGAAGTCAATCGATCCTTGTAAAAACGGTGCCGCTACGGACATCGCCGCTTCGGATATCATCCCGTTCCTTTTCATTTCTTCTAAAGTGATGTTCATCTCCAGAGGGGTTCCCGAAAGGGCTCTTGCCAGATCGTCGAGGGACGACTCTTCTTTGCTGTTGAGTATGCTGTCCACCCTCTCCAATATCAAGTCCCTCGGGAAGAATGTCTCCTGGCCGGTGTACGTGGATCTCCTGATGAACCATTCGTCGGGTATCAGGTGTTTCCGCTTCCAGCGGTACAAAGTGCCGTATGATATCCCCTTGAGCTCCAGCAGCTCTTTTTTGGAAATTAGTTTCTCATCCATTTGCCTATCACCACAGCGTAACATAACACTGTTACGTTAACTGTAATATGAATGTTTCACTATATAATGATACCTAAATTTATGATAACAGTGTTACTTGAATGAATCAAATTCACAGATAACAATGGAAATAAAAATATGCGGATGACGTTCGATGCTGCGTTTAGTGCATGGTAAGCTGCCTCGGAATTGCGGGAAAATCACTTTCACTGATTTTCCTTGCAATGTTTTACGCTTGTTTTGTTTGAGGGTGGGGCGTGAGCCCCACCCTGCGTAGGAGGTGATCCATCTGCAGGTTCCCCTACAGATACCTTGTTACGACTTAACCTTCCTTGCTAAATCTCAGTTCGACAACCCTAATTAGAGGCAGCCTCACTGAAACCCAACTCGGATGGTTTGACGGGCGGTGTGTGCAAGGAGCAGGGGCATATTCACCGCGAGTTGTTGATTCGCGATTACTACGGAATCCAGCTTCATGAGGGTGAGTTACAACCCTCAATCCGAACTACGGACGGGTTTCGAGATTGCCTCCACCTTTCGGTGTCGGAGCCCATTGTCCCGCCCTTTGTAGCGCGCGTGTAGCCCAGGAGATTCGGGGCATACTGACCTACCGTTGACCTCTCCTTC
>JAKQBQ010000168.1 GCA_029574055.1 Methanobacteriota archaeon | reverse complement strand
CCTTGGTCCGCAACGGAACGAACAAAACCGGCGAAGCATCAGACAGGTCTTTATCTTCGAATCGTCCTTTACATTCAGCCCGTGTTGTTCGACTGTTGCAAACCTTGAATACACGGGTCAACTTTTAATTGGGCGGTCATTTTCATCTGGCTTGCTTGGTTTTTTGTCCTTATGAGCCGCCATTGATGTGTTGATCTCCAAGACAGCTCCCGCCCCTTTGAGAGCAGTGCTCGAAGAGAAAACCGTTATAGAGTGTTTCGATGATATGCAAAGCATGGACGCTATGACTGCCGAACATGATCCCGGCTTCGAAAAGCTGCGTGAAATAGTTGCACCCATAGCTAAGAAGTATGAAGTTAACGGCATCTACCTTTTCGGATCCAGAGCGCGGGGCGACAACTCCGAGAACAGCGATTATGATTTCTTCGTTGTGCTTGGACCAACAAAAAATCTGATAAAGATATGCGGGCTGCTGCGGGAGTTGGAGGAATCGCTCGGCGAGAGGGTCGACATAATAACGGATGGGGCACAGTTGACTGAGGACTTCACAAAAGAGGTCTTGCGCGAAAGAAGGTTGGTATATGAATCGTGACATCAAGCACCTCAGATCCATCATCCAGAGTTGTAATGAGATCGAGGAGGCTGTTCTGATGTTCGGCGCAGACGAAGAAGATTATCTAAGCAACAAACAATACCAAAACAGCTGTGCGTTCGCACTGCTACAGATAGGAGAAATAGTAAAACGCCTTTCTCCGGATCTGATTTCCAGCCATCCCGAAATCGAGTGGAGCGATATCGCAAAATTCAGAGATGTTTTGACACACAGTTATAGCAAAGTGGAGCTGCCGGCAGTGTGGAATGTTATTACAGAAGACGTACCGTCATTAAAGAAAGAGTGCGAATCCATTCTAACCGAGCTGACATCGAAATAAAGACCGTTTTTGCGCATTCGTCGTGGGGTAGGACCGCTGAACATTCATCGAGCCGTTTTTATCAAACCCTCGAAAACATTATTATGTTCCAAAGTGTAATCATTCCCGTAAGGCTCTGCGGTATCTTTCTGCATGAGGAGAACATGAAGACAAAATATATGGTGGGGGCGTTGGTCGTTGCTATGGTGTGCGTAGTCGCACTTGTAGCTGTTTCGGGAGATGGGAGTGACGATCCCGCAAGGGACTTCACAGACCGCGAGGTCGTTGTATTCTCGGATGACAAGTTCATCAGGGATGTCAGGGGCATCCTGGCGGCATCCACCGGAAGGATCGACAGCTATATTCTGAGGATCCCGTCCGAAGGGGACATGGTCATAATCGATTATGCGTGGTTCAACGCAACGGGGGAGACAAGGCCGTCCGATGAACAGATACACGATCTGATAGCGGACAATGTGCCGGTCATCTTCATAAACAGCCCTTTTTACGTGTATAACGATCCAAGCCTGGATATCCGCACATACATTTCCATCGCGGATGGCGATCTAGCCGGCGGGATATACCTCGACGCCGACGGCATCACGCATATGTTCAACTTCGTTGGGAACGACCTCGAAGACGCGCTTGTATCCGCCTACTACTGGGCGGACGAGTTCCTGCCGCAGGATCGGAACGGCGCATAACGCCCGCTTTGGTTTTTTATCGAGACCTTTTTTGTCTGAGTAAATGGATTTTTTCTGAAGATTTGAGGGAACCGTCCACTTATCATAAATATAGCGTACTCATTGCCTGTAATCGATAAAAATGGGTTGAGGTGCATATATGGGCTCCAGCAAATTCGTCAGCGGATTCTTCGGCCGTAACAAGGCCGTGTTCGTGATGGGGCTCACCGCTCTCTGCATCGCCGCGACCGCGGATCTTTTCGCCGGGATGTTCCTCGGGACCATGGAAGAATACATCCTGCTGATCCCCGGCATGATGGTCCTTGTCTATTCGGCCATCGGGATGAGGGGGAACATCTTCGGGGCCATGGGCTCCAGGCTTGGAACCGCTATGCACATGGGTACCTTCAAGATGTCCTTCAAGCAGGGCAGCGTGCTCAGGATGAACATCGAGTCCGCCATCGGCCTCAGTTTCCTGATATCCCTTGCAATGGGGGTCATAGGGTGGGCGGTAGTGACAATCTTCAACTTCGGAAGCGTGAACATATCCAGCTTTGTCTTCATCTCCATGCTCGGCGGGCTGATGGCGGGCTTCGTGCTGCTTGGAGTGAACCTTGCGATCGCGAGGACCGGCTTCAAGCGGAATTGGGATGTGGACAACATCACCGCCCCTCTCATCGCCGCCGCAGGCGATATTGTCACAATGCCCATGCTGTTCATCTGCGCCTGGTTCGTTTTACATAGCCAGGAGAAGTTCCAGTATGTGATAGACATCCTTACACTTCTCCTCATACTCGCTACGGTGGTGTTCCTGGTGATCATCTTCACCAGGAAGATACTGCTCGGAAGGAAGGACGAGGCGCGGAGGATAATCGTCCAGTCCACACCGATCCTGATAATGTGCCTGATACTCGACATAATAGCCGGTGTGATCATCGAGAGCAGGACGCCCGAGCTGTTCGTCGTCCCGGTGCTGATCATCCTGATGCCCGCTTTCCTCAACGAAGGGAATGCGCTGTCCGGGATGCTTACTTCAAGGCTGTCCTCAATGCTTCACTTAGGTACGCTGCGGGTGAGCAGGTTCCCGGGATGGGAAGCTGCGGAGAATTTCCTGATAACGTATATTCTTGCTGCGGTGACCTACGCTTTCATCGGAGTGATATCTTTCATTGCGGCCATGGCCATAGGCGGCCCGGGGGAGATCGGCTTCCTGAAACTGATGGGAGTGGTGATGATCGCGGGAATGCTGACCACCACCATCCTGAACATCCTTTCCTACTATGTGGCGGTGACTGCGGTCAGGTTCGACCTTGATCCCGACGATCACAGCATACCGCTTACGTCTTCCTCGATGGATCTAATAGGCGCAGCTGTCCTGATGAATGTGATAATACTGCTGGTCCTTTGACCAAATGGTTTGGGAAAAGGTTTTTTTAACTTATCCTATGTGAACGGTCCCACTTACGATCTCGTGTCCTTCTTCTATAACGGACATTATCTTCACAACCACCGTTCCGCCTACGTCCAAGTACATTTCTGATTCTATTATTTCGTGCATTTTCATCCCACGTACAGTATGCAGAGCATGTATTTAATTTTCAACACCGGCGGCCGCGGAACTCAGGACAACAGCTCTTTATCCGTGCCGTCGACGAGGGCCTTGAACACCTGCACCCCTTCCTCCGGGCCTTTGGCTATCAGTATGTCCCCTTCTTCCATCTTCGTTTCCTTATGCGGGCCGAAGATGTATTCCCTGTCCCTCTTTATCGCGATGACGAACATGCCGCACTGCGTCCTCAGGCGGACATCCGCGAACGTCCTTCCGTTGAGCACCGAGTCTTTCGCAACTTTCGCCACGGTGATGGTGGTCTCCGATTCCTTGATGGACATCGCTATGACCGGGTGCTTTCCCAATCCCCTCATGACTATGTCCGCTATCGACTTGGCGGCGTCCGCGATCGACATTATTGACGCCTGGAGCCTGATCATGACCACGATCCTCGCTATCTCTTCGGGCTTGCTCATCCCTATCTCGATGACGTGCTCCTGTATCTTCAAAGAAAGCTCTTCCATCTTATCTCCGAGGAAAATGACCTCTTCCGCTATCTCCTCGTTGTCGTAGATCAGCGACGAGTACGCAAGGTCGACCATGAACTCAGAAGTATCCTTCAGCTCAAGCAGCATCTCTTCCAGCCTGTTCATGTGTCCCCCTCCTCTTCGTCCTCGTTGATGCTTGCGGCCTCTTCCTGCGGAGTTGTGTCCTCTTCGTCCTCGGATATCTCCGGGAACTCCCACGGCCTGCTCCCTGCCGCATACTCCTCAAGCAGCTTGAATCCGTCCTGCGTCCCCCTCACGATTATGTCGTCGCCTGCGCGTATCTTAACATTATCATCCGGGTCGTATATCCATCCGTGGCGGTTCTTCAGAGCTATTATCCTGCACCCTGTGCATGCCTCAACTCCGAGTTTTCCGATGGTGTAGCCGACCATCGAGGACTCCGGCCTCAGCCTGGTCGCGCGTATCTTCTCATCCGATTCGTAAAGCATGGCCGAGACGAACGGCCGCCTCTCCAGAGGCAGTTCCAGAAGGTCCACTATCTTCGCCGCGGCATCCGATATCCGGTCTGCCGCCGACGCGACCTGCAGAAGCCCCGACAGCTGCTGCGCGTCCCGCTTCGTCCTCGAGGACATCAGCACCTTGAAACGGATCGCGTATTTCAGATCGTTCATCTCTTCCTCGAGTTCGTCGACCTTCTCCGCCATTTCCTCGCTGTTGTACAGAAGAGCGGCGTACGCAAGATCGACGATGATCTCCGAGGTGTCCTTCATCTCGGTCAAAAGCTCGCGGACCGTCATTTCGATATGGTCAAGTTTAGTGTGATCTTTGGAGTCGGTCATCACAACCCCTCCTTCATTGGGTCGGGACGGCTGTCTCTGCCATCCGGGTCATCAGAAATAGTTGACAAATTCGGCCACCTTTCTATCGGAACTAATCCAAAACCAACGTACGTTATACGTATATTTAAGAGTTAGATTCGCCAAGGCGCACGCGCAGCGTGTTATCGGCATAGTATTTCCATCATCGCGGGGTCCGCCTGCCGGCGGCTCACTTGATGTAATTCACTTTGCCGGGTATGCGCGCGGGGGGATCCGGCCTTGCGTCCGGATATCCGAAACAGACCGCATAGAGCGGCTTATACCCATCCGGCACCCCGAACTCTTTTGCATATGCCTCCGCCTCCAAGGTGCTGAACAAAAAGCGCGCCAGACCGATTATGACTGACGATAGACCAAGCGATTGCGCCGCGAGGCACATGTTCTCCACTGCGTACGCGCAGTTGGATTCCGTCCATATGTCGTCCGCGCCGCCGCTTATCAAGATGACGGTGGGGGCGCCGTAGAACAGGTCGCGGTCGTCTTTGCTGCTCTTGTCCTTATTGCCTCCCGCAATGTTCTCTTTCGTCTGCTTGTTCATCCAAGAGATCAGCTCGGCATTCTGTATGACGGTGAAGTGCCAGTTCTGCGTATTCCTTGCGCTTGGCGCCCATAGACCGCAGTCGATTATGCATCGGAGATCCTTTTCGTCTATCTGCTGCGTCTTATACTTGCGTACGCTCCTGCGTTCCATTATCGATCTTACAGTATCGTTAGGGTGTTCCGCCATGTATTCCACCTGCTTTCACCTTCAACCGTTTGTGCGTATTTATAATGCATCCGGAGAGGAACGGCAAGGTTGCCGCCGGATCCCGGCAGTTATGCTGACAGCATGGAGAATGATAAATACCCCTTCCTCAATGGTAAAAACAGAGAAAAATAACATGCCGATCGAGTCTTTCTACGAAATGATGATCATTGACACCCCGGAAAAGGCGCGGAGATTAGTGGAAGCTTTTGAAGCCGCAGAGCGAAGAGGCCCATTGGTACTCGATTGCGATGTAATGAAAGAACTCGAAGAGGGCGAAAGGATCATGAAAGAGATCTTAGAGAAAAATGGGGGCAAACTACGTGGACCTGGTCCTTCGCAGACTCCATGACGTGGCTCGAGAGATAGATGAGGATGATCTGCAGCCTCTCCTGTGCTCTTTCAAATGTTCGATGGAACCCGCTTCCGAGAACTTTCTGAGAAATGTCGCCCTCGGTCATGAGAAGAACGACATTTCCAGAACATACCTATTTTTAGAAAAAACCAATTCAGATGTAAATACCATCAAAGGATTCTTTACTGTGGCTGTCAAGTGCCTCGCAATTGGCGAACACCACTGCATCCCCGATGGCATATCTCGGCAAATGAATATCGACCGCGGGATAGCGCAGTCGTACTTGCTTGGACAGCTTGCGAAAGCGGACGGCGCTGAGAAAGGCTTCGGCAGAGAAATGATAAGTCGTGCCTTAGGCATCTTCTCAAAGAACAACGAGATGGTCGGGTGCAGAGTAGCACGGTTGGACTGCCGAGACGATCTGCTGGAATATTATAAATCGTGCGGGTTCGCATTCATAGGCAAGAACCAGAACGGCATCCTGAATCAGATGGTCGTCATCATTTGAGCGCGTTCAACAACGATAGCGATGGGACATATTGCCGCAGACATCAGAAAAGGATGGGATCATCGGATCGAAATGAGAACGGCTTCGTTAAAGTAGACCAAATAAAAGATTATAATACAGCGAAGCTATCGGAGATAAGATCGAAGATGATTGACAGAGACGAGGTTCTGACGGTTCTTGACGGGTATGATCTTAAGAAGGCGAAGATCGGGGCGGTGGCATCGCATTCCGCTCTGGATACCTTCGACGGCGCTGTCTCGGAAGGTTTCAGGACAGTTGCGGTCTGCCAAAAAGGAAGGGAGAAGACCTTCGCCGACTATTTTAGGGCTCAGCGCGACAACTCGGGGAATGCGGTGAGAGGAGTTGTCGACGAAGCTGTTCTTATCGATAAGTTCAAAGAGACCGTCCTCCCAAGCGTTCAGGATCAATTGACGAATAACAACGTGCTTTTCGTCCCCAACAGGTCCTTCGTGTCATACTGCGGCATTGATGCCGTTGAGGATAAGTTCAAAGTGCCCCTCGTAGGAAGCAGGAACCTCCTGAGATCTGAGGAGAGGGGAGATGAGAAAGATTACTACTGGATACTTGAGAAGGCGGGCCTCCCTTTCCCCAAGAAAGTGGAAAAGCCCGAGGACATCGACAGCCTGACGATAATCAAAGTACACCACAAAGTGAAGAAGCTGGAAAGAGGATTCTTCACAGCAAAAGACTACGATCAATTCGTAGAGAAATCCACCGAACTGATCAAACAGGGCGTGATAGAGAAAGACTTCCTCAAAGAAGCGAGGATGGAGCAGTACATAATAGGTCCGGTGTTCAACCTGGACTTCTTCCGTTCCCCTCTTGAGGAGAAAGGGGAACAGCTGGAGCTCCTCGGAGTGGATTGGAGGTTCGAGACATCCCTTGACGGATACTGCAGGCTCCCCGGCAAACAGCAGGTGGAGCTTGAAGAGGACGGCGTGATCCCCGAGTACACTGTATGCGGCCACAACTCCGCGACCCTGAGAGAATCCCTTCTGGAAGCGGCGTTCGAGATGGGTGAGAAGTACATCGAGGCAACCAAGAAGCATTACGATCCGGGAGTGATCGGCCCGTTCTGCCTGCAGACGTGCGTCGATAAGGATCTTAACTTCTACATTTATGACGTTGCCCCCCGCATAGGCGGCGGCACCAACGTCCACATGTCGGTGGGGCACCCATACGGCAACGCCCTTTGGAGAAAAGAGATGAGTACGGGAAGGAGACTTTCCATGGAGATAAGGAGAGCTATCGAGCAGGAACGCATCGATGAGATCATTACTTGAGGTAATAAGATGAACCACAAAAGAACGATTATCGCCCTCGCGGTCATCATGATCGCCCTATTGCCGATGGGCGTAATGCTGAGCGACGAGTCTGATGCCGGGATCAGCATGAGCGACAGCGGCATATGGGGCGAAAGATTCACCAACACAGGGGACGGCACGCTCTTTGTCACCCTAAAGAGCACAGAGGACACCGTCCAGACCCTGAACGTTAAGG
>JAKQBQ010000097.1 GCA_029574055.1 Methanobacteriota archaeon | reverse complement strand
CGATTTCTTGACGACAGTGACAAAGGGCCTGTACCTGTACGCGGTCTATGTGGGGATATAAAGAACAAGGCGCGTACCGGAATTCAAGACTCTTCGGGTGCAGGGGTGACCCCGATCTTCATGTTGTATCTGATCTCATACGAGAACATCGCGTGCACGCCGTATACGAAGATCGCCAGGTAGCAAAGGTATCCAATCAGCACGGCGTAGAACGCAGGCGTGGTGCCGAACACATGCATCAGGTCGGCGATGCGGTAGATCATCAGGGCGGAGATGGAAGCGAACGCTGCGACCACCATGAGCCAGATCACCTTTATCAATCTGCTTTCCTTCCTCCCCGTCACATATCCGGCGGATCCGGACAGGACAAAACCCATCAATACGCCTATGAAAGGTATGACGACCGCCCCCGTGAGGCTCCCTCCGCTTGCCGCGATATCCGCAGTGAAAAAGCAAAGCTCCCTTGTTGCGAAAGCGGTTCCGATAACGAGGATGAATCCGGATACAAGAGCCGCCTTGGTGCTGTACGTTTTGTCGATCCTCAGCCCGAGGGTTATGGACATGACGCCGAAAACGATCCCTCCCAAGTTCTGAAGGGCCTGGTCTTGAAAGTCCTCTGCCCTCACGCTCGCCCAGATGGTAGTGAACAGCACTATCAGCCCCATAGAGAGCATAAATATCTTCAGCACTTGGTATTCAGCTATCTTCACTTTTAACAAATCTCCCCATATTTATTTAAAATGTCCCACGTTCTGTTCTGCGGCAGCCAAAAGCATTCAGAGCTTTCAAAATTTTCCAACGCGCGCGGCATGGAGCCGGCGAACGATGCAATTTTATAAATCCGCCGGCAAGGATACCATGGCGGTCTTATGAGGAACATATATTTCGTCGGCACGGCCGGAAGCGGCAAGAGCACGATGGTGAGGGCGTTCAAGCAATGGCTGGATGAGAACGGGATCGATGCGGTCACCCTGAATCTCGATCCCGGGACAGACAAGCTCGCATATGATGCGGACATCGACATAAGGGAATGGATATCGCTGGGAGAAGTGATGGACGAGTACTCCCTCGGGCCCAACGGCGCCCAGGTCGTTGCGGCCGACCTCATGGCAATGAACATACACAAGCTCACTGCCGTTTTGAACGGGTACAAGACGAAGTACGTACTCATCGACACTCCCGGGCAGCTTGAGCTGTTCGCCTTCAGGGAATCCTCGAACATCATCGTCAACGCGCTTGGAAAAGAGAGGTCGATGATCGCTTATCTTTCGGATCCGATGCTGTGCAGGAGGCCGAATGGGTTTGTATCGTCAATGATGCTTGCCGCCTTGGTGCAATTCAGGCTTCAGCTGCCTATGATAAACCTGCTCTCGAAGATCGATACTCTGTCAGAAGAAGAGACCCAGAGGATGATAGATTGGTTCGAGAACCCGGACGCTTTATACGGGGATTTCCTCGACGAGGACTCCGATCCCCAGACAGTGGTCGGGATGGAATTGTTCAAAGCCCTCGAGAACACCGGCGTGTTCGGGGATATCAGGGGCGTTTCCGCAGAAGAAGAGATAGGGCTGGAAGAGATATACGCATCCGCCCAGCTTACTTTCTTCGGCGGAGAGGATGCGGAAAGGGATTAAGGCGTTCACCCGAACATATAGGCCGGAACACTCTTTATCTTGTTCCTTCCGGCCTCCATGACCTTCTCCTTTGCCAGGTAGAAGTCCCTCTCGGTGACAAGGTCCCTGCCGTCCCGTATCGCGAGCATGCCCGCTTCGGTGCATATGCTCTTGATCTCGGCGCCGGAAGCGGTGTCGGTGATCTCTG